>SCVT01000459.1 GCA_004296815.1 Reyranella sp.
TGGTCGGGCGAGGTCGATCCGCCACCGGGCGACCTCTTCACCGACAACGTCGCCTGGGACAAGGAGTCGACCCACACAAGGGACCGCGGCAGCTATTTGCCCGTCGAGGTCGCGGCGGAACTCGCCGCGCAGGGTCGCTTCGCGGGCCTCACGCGGCGCTTCCACGGCGTGCCGACCGAATACAGCCAGCGCAAGACGCTGGACGAGGACGCGCCGGAGGTGCTGAGGCGGTTGCGCCAGGACGGCGCCGACGGCGCGATCCTCTCGGCGCTTTGACCCGTCTGCCACCAGACCGTGAGTCTGGTCGCGCGATACCTGGAGGAAGCCGGCCTGCCCACCGTGATCGTGGGCTCAGCGCGCGACGTGGTCGAGCATTGCGGCGTGCCGCGCTTCGTCTTCACCGACTTCCCGCTCGGCAATCCCTGCGGCCATCCCTACAGGCGGGACATGCAGCGTGCCGTGGTGGCGCAGGCGCTCGACCTGCTGGAGCGGGCGACAGCCCCGCGCACCGTCGTGACGGCGCCGTTCGCGTGGAAGGACGATCCGGGCTGGCGCGAACGCTATGGGCGGGTCGACCCGACCGAACGCGCGCGCCTGGAGGAGGCCGGCCGCGAGCGGCGCGAACGCCAGGCCCGGGCGGCCGAGCTCAAGAAGAGCTAGGAGAACATCACCGCGTAGAGCACGACGGTCGATGCGAGGACGCCGCCCACCAGCAGCGCGCCGAAGCGCAGCGCGTGAAGGACGGAGTTGTGGGCCGGGAAGTTCGAGGAGTGCGATGTGAAAGGTCTCATGCGGCCAACCTAGGGATCGACGTGCGGGGGGCAATTCGCATCGCTTCCAAAACGGAAGCATCGCTCAGATATGCAGCCCTGCAGGGCCCGCGACAAAGAGGCTGCGTGCACCACGCAGCGACAGGTCAGCTGGTCGGCGTCATGCCGGCTTCCTGCATGCGGATCTTCCAGTCCGCGAGATGGGCGATGAGCCGGGCGCGCGTCGCTTCCGGTGTCGCGGGGGCGGCGTCGAGGCCGAGCTGGGCCATCTCGCTCACGATGTCCTCGTCGGTCAGCACGGCCTCAAGCTGGCGGTTCCATTCATCGACGATCTCGCGCGGCGTCGAGAGCGGCGCAAACAAGCCGTACCATTCCTGCATGTCGAGCCCGTCGACGCCGAGGTCGCGCGCCGTCGGCACCTCCGGCGCGACCTTGAGGGGGCGCGACCCCGAGGTCATCAGCAGCCGCAGCCTTCCGCCGCGATGGTGCTGGAGGAACGAGGTGACGGCCGTCACGGCGGCCGGCAGGCGGCCGTCGGCGAGATCGTTCACCATCGGTGCGGCGCCGCGATAGGGCACGATCTGCAGGCCGGCGTTGAGGGCGCGGTTGATGGCGTGGCCCAGCACCTCGATGAAGGCGTCGCTCGACGTGTTGCCGAGCCGCCGGCGCGTCGCGTCACCCTTGTTCAGCCAGTCGAGATACTCGGCGAAGGTCGCGACGCCCAGCCGCGGCGAGGCGGCGAAGGCGATCGGGAAGGTGCCGGCCAGCCCGAGCGGCGCGATGTCGGTCACCGGGTCGTACGGGAAGTTCTTGAGCGAGAGCTTGCAGGCCAGCGAGTTGGAGGCCAGCAGCGCGACCATCGAGCCGTCGGGCGGACCGGTCCTGATCAGCTCGCCGGGATTGGCGCCGGCGCTGCCGGGCCGGTTCTCCACGACCACGTAGCGGCCGAGGCGGCGCTGCAGGGCCCGGGCCATCAGCCGGGCGACAGTGTCGGCGCCGCCGCCGGCCACGAAGCCGACGACGATCCGGAGCGACTTGTCGGGCAGCGCGCTGCGGCCGCTCACGACGGCCGGCGCCAGCACGAGGCCCGCGGCGAGCGAGCCGGCCCCGATGAGCGAACGACGACGCGTCAATACTCGGGAGGTCAATATCCTGGTCATGCGAACGGCCTCACACGGCTGTTTATCTGATCGCAACGTGCAGGAAGCGCCGCAGCCGGTCATCGAGCGTCGGCTCCGTTCCGGAAGCAACGACAGCCAGATCGATCCAGGATCGATCCATGATGGGAATGTCGGGAAGCGGCTTGCCGGGGCTATGGTGGGCGCACCAGGGCTCGAACCTGGGACCCGCTGATTAAGAGTCAGCTGCTCTACCAACTGAGCTATGCGCCCGCACTCGCGGAGGTCATAGCCCCGAAGCGGCGCGGCTATACCAAGGCGTTATCCCCTTGTCGAGTCGTCGAATTCCCGGCCGCTAGCGGGTGCGAGGCAGTTGCGCATCGCGGTACACGTTGACCCCGATCAGCAGCCCGCAGGCGAACATGACCGAGAGCAGCGCGGTGCCGCCGTTGCTGACCAGCGGCAGCGGCACGCCGACCACGGGCAGCAGGCCCATGACCATGGCGGTGTTGATGAAGACGTAGAGGAACATCATGGCGGTGACGCCGAGCGCCAGCAGGCGGCCGAAATGGTGCTGGCTGCGGAAGGCGATGGAGAAGCCCCAGACCAGGACCAGCGCGAACAGGCCGAGCAGGACGCAGGCGCCGGCCATGCCCCATTCCTCGACGAAGGTCGTGAAGATGAAGTCGGTCTGCTTCTCGGGCAGGAAGTTGAGCGAGGACTGGGTGCCCTTGAGGAACCCCTTGCCGAACAGGCCGCCCGAGCCGATGGCGATCTTGGACTGGGTGATGTGGTAGCCGGCGCCGAGCGGATCGCGGTCGGGATCGAGGAAGGTGAGCACGCGCTTGCGCTGGTACTCGTGCATCAGCGTCCAGGCGATGGGCAGGCAGGCGACGGCCCCGACGCCGGCCGCCAGGAACATCCAGATCCGCACGCCGGCCACGAACAGGAGCGCCCCGCCGCCCATCAGCACCATCATCGCCGTGCCGAGGTCGGGCTGGACCATGACGAGGCCGACCACCAGCAGGATGATGGCGAGCGGCGGCAGGGTGTAGAGGAACTGCGAGGCCTGCTCGCGACTGAGACCGTGATAGTAGCGCGCCAGCACCAGGATCACCGCGACCTTGGCGATCTCGGAGGGCTGGATCTGCATCGGCCCGATGACCAGCCAGCGCTGGGCGCCCATGCCGATCTTGCCGATCACGTCGACGGCGACCAGCAGCAGGACCGAGACGATGTAGATCGGCCAGGCCATCGCCAGCCAGACCTTGGGATGGACCATCGCCACCACCAGCATGAGCACGAAGGCCGAGCCGTAGCGCACGGCATGGCGCGCCGCCCACGGCTCGAAGCGGCCGCCGGCCGCCGAGTAGAGCGCCAGCACGCCGACGCCCGCGATCGCCGTCAGGACCAGCACCAGCCCCCAGTTGATGCGCCAGATCTTCTCGGCGAAACCGACCGGCGCCGGACCGTCGAGGGCGACGGTGTTCGCCGAGGCCAGACTCATCGCGACGCCATCTTGCGGAAGCTGTCGGTGCGGCGCGACGGATCGCGCTTCATGGTCTCGACCAGCACGTCGCGGCCGATCGGGCCGGCCGTCTTGCCGCCGCCCTGGCCGTGCTCGACGATGACGGCGCAGGCGTAGCGCGGATTGTCGATCGGGCCGAAGCAGACGAACAGCGCGTGGTGGCGCAGGTGCCAGGGCAGCTGGTCCTGGGTGATGCCCATCTCGCGCTCGCGCTCGGTGATGCGTTTGACCTGGGCCGTGCCGGTCTTGCCGGCGAACCGGAGCGCGGGATCGAGCGGCCGGCCCTTGGCATCGACCCGCAGATGGCTCGCGGTACCCGCCGCGACCACCTGGACCATGCCTTCGCGGATCAGGGCAAGGTGCTGCGGGTTCAAACGCAGCGACGGCGCACTGGGCTTGGTGCGCGGCGGCGGCGGCGCCAGCTCCTCGCGCGGCGTCGCCTTGGCCAGCAGCAGGTTGGGCTGGACCTCGTAGCCGCCGTTGGCGAGCCGCGCCGTCATGACGGCGAGCTGCAGCGGCGTCGCCGTCATGTAGCCCTGGCCGATGCCGAGGTTGAACGTGTCGCCGTGCTGCCACGGCTTGCCGATCTTCTCCTGCTTCCAGGCGCGCGTCGGCTGGTTGGCGGCGGATTCGCCCGGCAGGCCGAGCTCGCTCACCTTGCCGAAGCCCAGCCGCTGGGCCATGTCGCTGACGCGGTCGATGCCGGCGCGGCGCGCCGCCTCGTAGAAGAAGCAGTCACAGGACTGGGCGATCGCCTCGGTGACGTTGGTCGAGCCGTGGCCGCCCTTCAGCCAGCAGTGGAACTTGATGCTGCCGAGCTCGAGATGGCCGACGCAGGGCAGCCGCGTCCAGGGGTCGATCGCCTTGGACTCCAGCGCCGCCAGCGCCGTCACCATCTTGTAGGTCGAGCCCGGCGGATAGACGCCGGCGATCGCCTTGTTGTGCAAGGGGCGCTCGGGGTTGTCGAGCAGGTCGCGCCATTCGCTCTGGGTGATGCCGCGCGCGAAGGTCGAGGGATCGAAGCCCGGCGTCGAGACCATGGCGATGATGTCGCCGGTGATCACGTCCATGACCACCACGGAACCCGACTGGTGCTCCTTCATCTTCTCGGCGGCGAAGCGCTGCAGGTCGAGATCGATGGTGAGCAGCGCGTTGGAGCCGGGCTGGCCTTCGGTGCGGTCGAGCTCGCGCACCACGCGGCCCACGGCATTGACCTCGACCTGGACGGCGCCGGCGCGGCCGCGCAGATCGTCCTCGAGCGAGCGCTCCACGCCTTTCTTGCCGAAGCGCATGGTGGCGAGCTGCAGCACCGGATCGTCGCGGCCGGCCAGGTCCTCGTCGGCGACGCGACCGGTGTAGCCCACGATGTGGCTCATCAGGTCGCCTTCGGGATAGTCGCGGCTTTGGCCGAGGTCGATGAACACGCCGGGCAGGTCGGGCGCGTTGAACTCGAGCCGCGCCACCTCCTCCCATCCGAGGTTCTCGCGCACCACGACGGGCTGCGCGTTGCGGCTGCGGCGCAGCTCGCGCAGCATGCGGGTCTTCTCGGCATCGCCCAGACCGAAGATCTGGTCGAGCCGCTCGACCAGCACGTCGACACCGCGGCCGCGGTCCGAGGTCGCCATGGCGCGGAAGTTGTTGCGGTTGACGGCCAGCGGCTGGCCGGCGCGGTCGAAGATCAGGCCCCGCGACGGCGGCAGGAGCCGCAGGTTGATGCGGTTCTCCTCGGCGAGCGTGGCGAAGCGGTCGGTCTCTACGACCTGGAGCTGGTAGAGGCGGCCGGCCAGCGCGGTCAGCAGCACCGCCTGGGCGCCGCCCAGCAGCAGGGCGCGGCGCGTGAAGAGTCCGCTGCGTTCGCCATCGCCTTTGCGGAAGTGCTTCATGACGTCGTCTCGCCCGGCCGCGCCGTGCCGCGCGAGGCATCGGGCACGTTCAGCGGATCGCGCGCCCGCACGCGCGCGAGCAGCGGGGCCAGCAGCGGATAGACCACGATCACCACGGCATACTGCATCATGGCCGGCACCGGATCGATGGGCGTCCAGGTCCACAGCGCGGTGAAGGCCCAGACCAGCACGACGAAGCCCCAGCACAGGATGCAGAACCCGACCCACTGGAAAAGGAACGGCACGCCCACAAGGTAGCGGCGGTTGGCGACGACGGCGGCGCGGATCAGCACGAAGCCCAGCGCACTCACGCCGACCGGCGCGCCCGGCCCGCCCAGCAGCAGGTCGAGCAGCACGCCCATCGCCAGCAGGAGCGGCCCGGGCAGGCGCTCGGGCGTGGCGAGGCTGAACTGGAAGACGACGAGCACGGGCAGCAGCGGCAGCGCGTCGGAGAGATAGGGCGCGCGCAACGGCGCCAAAGTCAGCAGCACGAAGAACAGCAGCACGGAGCCCGGCAGCGCCGCGCGGCCCCAGCGATCGAGCATCGCGAGAGCGCCGTCTGCCCTCATGACAAGGACGCTCTCATGTCAGCGGACCCTGACGCCGGCCGGCGGCTGCGCCGGATGGGGCGAGCCCGAGCCGCCGCCCACCAGGCCGGTGACGCCGTAGTCGACGACGCGCACGAACTCTAGTCGCGAGAAGTCGGTGAAGGGCCGCACGCGCACGGTGCCCTCGCTGGTCTCGACGACCTCGCCGACCGGGATGCCGACCGGGAAGCTGCCGCCGTGACCCGAGGTGACGATGCGGTCGCCGCGCTGAACGCCGGCGATCGCCTGGTGCAGGGTGAGCTTGAGGCGGGGCGAGTTGTCGCCGGCGAGGATGGCGCGCTCGCGCGTGCGCTCGATCAGGACGGGCAGGCGCGAGTTCACGTCGGTCACGAAGAGGACACGGGCGCTGTTGTCGCCGACCTCGGCGATGCGGCCGGCCAGGCCCTCGCCGGTCACGACCGCCTGGCCGGACGCCACGCCCGCCTTGCGGCCGACATTGAGGAGCGCACCGCGCACATAGGCGCTGACGCTGTCGCCCACGATGCGGGCGGTGATGAACGACGCTTCCGGCCCCTCGCGGAAGTTGGCGAGCCCGCGCAGCCCTTCGTTCTCGTTCTCGAGGCGGCGGGCGGCGGTCTGCCAGGCGAGCAGGCGGGCGTTCTCCTCGCGCAGCCGGGCGTTCTCCTCGCGCAAGGAGGCGAACTCCTTGAGGTCGGCGATGGCGCGGTTGGCGTAGGCCACGGGCCGGGCGATGGCCTCGAGGACGGGGCTGGCCAGGTCGAGCGCCAGCACGCGGGCATGCTCGACCAGGACGGTGTCGGCCTTGCCGACCAGCATGGCACCGAAGGCGGCTATCACGAGCAGACCGAGGGCGAAGCGCTGCACGACCGTGCGCACCTGGCCCGCGACTACCTCGAAGTCGTCCCGAATCGCCATTTCCGGCCCATTCTACTCCAAGCGGGGCGTGGGCGCGCGGCGGGTTTTTAGTACATCGACGACAGAACGCCGCGCAGCCGGTCGATGTTTTCCACGGCATGGCCCGTGCCCAGCGCCACGCAGAGCAGCGGGTCCTCGGCCACCGAGACCGGCAGGCCGGTCGCCTGGCGCAGGACGGTGTCCATGTTGGAGAGCATGGCGCCGCCGCCGGTGAGCACGATGCCCTTGTCGACGATGTCAGCCGCCAGTTCGGGCGCGGTGTTCTCGAGCGCCACCTTCACGGCCTCGACGATCGCGCTGACCGGCTCCTGCAGGCTCTCGGCGATCTGCCGCTCGGTGATCACCAGCTCCTTCGGCACGCCGTTCATCAGGTCACGGCCCTTGATCTCCATGGTCCGGCCCTCGCCATCGTCGGGCGGGCAGGCGGACGCGATGGTCTTCTTGATGCGCTCGGCCGAGCTCTCGCCGACCAGCAGGTTATGGTTGCGGCGGATGTAGGCGATGATCGCCTCGTCCATCTTGTCGCCGCCGACGCGCACGGAGCGCGGATAGACGATGCCGCCCAACGACAGCACGGCGACCTCGGTAGTGCCGCCGCCGATGTCGACGACCATCGAGCCGGTCGGCTCGGTCACCGGCAGGCCGGCACCGATCGCGGCGGCCATCGGCTCCTCGATCAGCCACACCTTGCGGGCGCCGGCGCTCTCGGCCGACTCCTGGATGGCGCGGCGCTCGACGGCAGTGGAGCCGGAGGGCACGCAGACCACGATCTGCGGATGGGCGAACGAGCGGCGATTGTGCACCTTCGAGATGAAGTGCTTGATCATCGCCTCGGCGACCTCGAAGTCGGCGATGACGCCGTCGCGCAGCGGGCGGATCGCCTGGATGTTGCCGGGGGTACGACCCAGCATCATCTTGGCCTCTTCGCCCACGGCGAGGACCTGACGCTTGCCGCTCTGCGTGGTCAGCGCCACGACGGACGGTTCATTGAGAACGATGCCGCGACCCTTCACATAGACCAGCGTGTTGGCCGTGCCGAGGTCGATGCCCATGTCCGCCGAGAATAGCCCGATGACGCGCGACAGCATTGAGTTAAGTCTCTGTTATTACGGCAAAATCTTGATTGATAGCGCCCTTCGAAGTCCGGCGCTGCGGTGCGTTCGGGTTTAGACCGACCCGCCAAGGCTCGCAAGGCGATTCAAGGCGAAAGCCCTTCGGAGGCCTAAGCGCCGCGTTCTTCTTTCGTGCGATGTGCAGCGAGTGCCCTCTCCTGGCGCTCCAGCCAGTCGACGACGTCGGCGCGGCTGCCGGCCTCGACATGCGCCCACTGCAGCGCCTTGAGATCCTGGCCATCGCCCGCGCGCCAGTACTCCTTCACCACGACGAGCTTCCACGCAGGCTTCGCGGCTTTGGTGCCGGTCGTCACCTCGACGCTGAAGCCGTGGCTGGCGCCCGAAAAACTGTGACGCTCGCGCAGCCACTCCACGCCGTCGATCGACCACCGCACCCTGGGCGTGCGCGTCGTGCCGGGATCGAGCAGGCGATCGACGATGCGGAAGAACGACGCGTCGCCGATCTTGCGCACTAGCTGGTGCTCCTCTGGGTGAGGCCCGTGCGTCCCAGCACTAGAGCCCCATCATCTTGGCGATGGTGTTGCGCTGGATGTCGTTGGTGCCGCCGCCGATCGAGCCGACCCTCACGTCGCGGAACAGGCGCTGGATGTCGTGCGCCATCGTGTAGCCCGCGCCGCCCATGATCTCCATCGCGAGGTGGGCGCACTTGAACTCGCCGTCGGTGCCCTGGATCTTGGCGATCGCCGTCTCCTCGACGGGATCGAGCCCGGCATCGAGCATGTCGGCCAGGCGATAGGTTAGTGCCTGCGTCGTCCTCAGCATGATGCGCATATCGGCGAACTTGTGCTGGATCGCCTGGAACTTCGAGATCGGCTGGCCGAACTGGATGCGGTCCTTGGCGAAGGCCTTCGCATACTCGATGGCGAAGTGCATGTTGCCGCACGCTTGCGCGGCGAGACACAGACGCTCGAGGTTGAGGCCCTTCATCAAACCCGACCAGCCGCGATTCTCCTCGCCGATCACGTGGTCGGCCGGCACGAACACGCCGTCGAGGAAGATCTCGTTGGCGTGCGTCGTGCGACGGCCCAGCGTCTCCAGCGGCTTCATGGTGAGGCCGGCCGATTTCGCGTCGACCCAGAAGAGCGTGACGCCTTTGTGCTTCGCCTCGCCGTCGGTCTTGGCCACGACCATGAGATAGTCCGCGACGTGGGCGGCGCTGATGTAGAGCTTCTGGCCGGAGAGGCGATAGCCGTTGCCCTCGCGCACGGCGCGCGTCTTGATGCCCGAGGCATCGGAGCCGGTGTCGGGCTCGCTGAGTGCAAACGCCGACTTCAAGCGGCCGGCGCAGATCTCCGGCAGATAGCGACGCCGCAGATGCTCGCCCGCGGTGAGCTGCAGGTGCATGCCGCCATAGACCACGGTCGGCAGGTAGAGCGAGGACGCGCCGCTGTAGTGTCGTGCCAGCGCCTCGACCAGCACG
>SCVT01000460.1 GCA_004296815.1 Reyranella sp.
CGGTCGTAGAAGTCGAACACGACCTCGTTCAGCGGCAGGCGGTAGATCGCCATGGCGCGCGTGCCGGCATAGGTGAGCTCGATCTGCTGGCCTCGGCGCTCCTGGCAGAGCGTCAGCACGGAGCCGAGATGCTCGTCGGGCGTAATGATCGTGGCCTTGATCCACGGCTCCTGCATCGTCTCGATCTTCATCGGATCGGGATAGTCGGCCGGATTGTGCAGCTCCATCGACGTGCCGTCGGTCATCTGCACCTTGTAGACGACCGAGGGCGCCGTCGTGACGAGGTCGAGGTTGAACTCGCGCTCCAGCCGCTCCTGCACGATCTCGAGATGCAGCAGGCCGAGGAAGCCGCAGCGGAAGCCGAAGCCCAGCGCCGCACTGGTCTCGGCCTCGAAATGGAACGAGGAGTCGTTGAGGCGAAGCTTGGAGAGCGACTCGCGCAAGGTCTCGAACTCCGCGGCGTCGGCCGGGAAGAGGCCGCAGAACACGACCGGGACGCTGGGCTTGAAGCCCGCCAGCATCTCGGCTGCGGGCTTGCGGTCGTCGGTGATCGTGTCGCCGACCTTGCAGTCGGCGATGGTCTTGATGCCGGCAATGATGAAGCCGATCTCGCCCGGTCCGAGCTCGGCCACGTCGGTGGCCTTGGGCGCGAAGATGCCGACCTTGTCGAGGTCGTAGGCCGCGGCGGCGGCCATCATGCGGATCTTCATGCCCTTCTTCAGCACGCCGTCCTGGACGCGCACCAGCGTCACGACGCCGAGGTACGGGTCGTACCAGCTGTCGACCAGCAGTGCCTTGAGCGGTGCATCGCGCTCGCCCTTGGGCGCCGGCAGCCGCTTGACCATCGCCTCGAGGAGGTCGTCGATGCCGAGGCCGGTCTTGGCCGAGACCTTCACGGCCTCCGACGTGTCGATGCCGACCACGTCCTCGATCTCGGTGCACACGCGCTCGGGATCGGCCGAGGGCAGGTCGATCTTGTTGAGGACCGGGATGATCTCGTGGTTGGCCTCGATCGCGTGATAGGCGTTGGCCAGCGTCTGCGCCTCGACGCCCTGGCTGGCATCGACCACCAGCA
This sequence comes from Reyranella sp., assembly GCA_004296815.1. Lineage (GTDB taxonomy): Bacteria > Pseudomonadota > Alphaproteobacteria > Reyranellales > Reyranellaceae > Reyranella. The sequence goes on from SCVT01000460.1 coordinate 1,076, forward strand.
GCGAGCCCTCGCAGGCCGCGAGCGACCTGCTCACCTCGTAGGCGAAGTCGACGTGACCGGGCGTGTCCATCAGGTTCAGGACATAGGTCTTGCCGTCCTTGGCCGGATAGTGAAGGCGCACGGTCTGCGCCTTGATGGTGATGCCGCGCTCGCGCTCGATGTCCATGGAATCGAGCATCTGGTCGTGGAACTCGCGCTCCGTCACCGCCCCGCAGGCCAGCAGCAGCCGGTCGGCAAGCGTGCTCTTGCCGTGGTCGATATGGGCGATGATCGAAAAATTGCGGATCAGCGACAGGTCGGTCATTTCACCCTAACCACGCAACGCAGCGCCGGTCGCCTTGACGACGGCGGCCACGATCTTGTCGCACACGGCCTCGATCTCCGCATCGGTCAAGGTGCGCTCGACCGGCTGCAGGGTGACGGCGATGGCGAGCGACTTCTTGCCTTCGGGCACGCCCTTGCCGGCATAGAGGTCGAATACGCGCGCCGCCGTGATCAGCACCCTGTCGGCGTTGCGCGCGGCGCGCACCATCTTGTCGGCCTCGACGGCCGTATCGACCAGGAAGGCGAAGTCGCGCTCGACCGGCTGGAATGCCGAGACGACGAGCTTGGGCCGCGCCTTGGTGGCCTTCGCCTTGGGCAGCGGCGGGGCATCGAGGAACACCTCGAACGCGGCGACCGGCCCTTTGAGGTCGGCTTCCGCGACGATCGCGGGATGCAGCTCGCCGAAATACGCCATCACGCGGTCGCCGAGCTTCAGCGCGCCGGAGCGGCCGGGGTGATACCAGTCGGGCGCGCCGCCGCCTTGGGCCGAGAGATTGTCCGGCGCGCCGATCGCCGCCAGCACGGCGAGCGCGTCGGCCTTGGCGTCGAACGCGTCGACCGTGCGTGAAGGTCCCGCCCAGTTGCGCGGCACCGCCATGTTGTGGCGCACACCGGCCGCCACCATGCGATGGCCGGTGGGCGTCGCGTCCTTGTACTGCGGGCCAACCTCGAACAGCGCCGGGTCGGAGAGGCCGCGCGCCTCGTTGCGCGAGGCCGCGTCGATCAGGTTCGGCAGCACCGAAGGCCGCATCGTGTCGAGCGTGGCGTCGATCGAGTTCAGCAGGCGCAGGTCGGCCTGGCCGCCGCCGAAGCGCTCGGCCTTCTTGAACGGCAGGAACGACCAGGTGACGGCCTCGTTGAGGCCACGCGACGCGAGCGCCCGGCGCGCCTGCGGTACGCGCCGCTGCATCGGGTCGCGCACCGGCCTGGAGGTCGCCGAGAGCCGCGGCAGCGACGTCGTCGGGATGTTGTCGAAGCCGTGGACGCGCGTCACTTCTTCGACGAGGTCGGCCTCGCCGATGATGTCGGGACGCCACGACGGCACCGCGGCCGCCCAGGGCCCGTTGCCGCTCACCTCGAAGCCCAGCTTCTTCAGGATCGACGCGGTCTCTGCCGCCGGCACGTCGATGCCGGTCAGGCCCTTCACGCGGTCGGCGCGGAGATCGTAGCTGCGCTGCCACGCGGGCATCACGCCGCTCGATACGATCTCGCTCGTCTCGCCGCCGCACAGCTCGAGGATCAGCCGTGCCGCCACCTCGGCGCCCCACCACACGGACTGCGGATCGATGCCGCGCTCGAAGCGATAGCGGGCATCGGACTGGACGCCGAGCTTGCGGCCCGACGTGGCGGTGCGGATGGGATCGAAGTAGGCGACCTCGAGGAACACCTCGGTCGTGTCGTCGCGCACGCCGGTATCCTCGCCGCCCATGATGCCACCGATGCCGTGCACGCCCCTGGAGTCGGCGATCACCGCCATCGAGGAGTCGAGCTCGTAGGTCTTGCCGTCGAGCGCCAGGACCGTCTCGCCGTCCTTCGCCTGGCGCATCACCAGATCGCCGGCGAGCTTCTTGGCGTCGAACACGTGCAGCGGCCGGTTGAGGTCGAAGGTCACCAGGTTGGTGATGTCGACCAGGATCGAGATCGGACGCAGCCCGATCGCCTTCAGCCGGCGCTGCAGCCAGTCGGGTGAGGGGCCGTTCTTGACGCCGCGGAAGTGACGGCCGACCACGATGGGGCAGATGCTGTCGGGCTTCGGCTCGTAGCCGTGCGTCCACTTGATGGGGCTCTGGTAGGTGCCCTTGATCTTGTCGGCCTTCGCGGGCTTCAGCGTGCCGAGCCCCGCCGCCGCGAGGTCGCGCGCGATGCCGTGCACGCCCAGACAGTCGCCGCGGTTCGGCGTCACCTTGATCTCGATCACCGCATCGTCGAGGCCCAGCGCCTCGGCGGCCGGAATGCCGGTCTTGGTCTCGGCCGGCAGGTCGATGATGCCGCTATGGTCGTCGCCAAGCTGCAGCTCGCGGCTGGAGCACAGCATGCCGTTCGACTCCTCGCCGCGGATCTTGCCGACCTTGAGGTGCAGGTCGGTGCCGGGGATGTAGCTGCCGGGCGGGGCGAACACGCCCTTCATGCCGGTACGCGCGTTGGGCGCGCCGCACACGACCTGGACGACGCCCGAGCCGGTGTCGACCTTGCAGACGCGCAGTCGGTCGGCATTGGGGTGCTGTACCGCCTCGACGACGTAGCCCACCACGAAGCCCTTGAGCGTCTCGGCCGGGTTGGTGATGCCTTCGACCTCGAGGCCGAGCATGGTCAGCGCGTCACGGATCTCGCCGAGCGACGCGGTCGTGTCGATGTGCTCCTTGAGCCAGGACAGCGTGAACTTCATCGCCCGACTCCTTCCAGCGCGGAGAAGCCGTAGTGGCGCAGCCACCGCAGGTCGGAGTCGAAGAACGAGCGCAGGTCGGGGATGCCGTACTTCAGCATCGCGATGCGATCGATGCCCATGCCGAAGGCGAAGCCCTGGTAGACCGCGGGATCGAGGCCGCAATTGCGGATGACGTTGGGGTGAACCATGCCGGAGCCCAGGATCTCGAGCCACGAATCGCCCGCACCGATCTTGAGCTCGCCGCCCTTCCACGAGCAGCCGATGTCGACCTCGGCCGACGGCTCGGTGAACGGGAAGTAGGAGGGGCGGAAGCGCAGCGGCAGGTCGTCGACCTCGAAGAAGGCGCGGCAGAAATCGACCAGGCAGCCCTTGAGGTGGCCCATGTGCGTCGTGCGGTCGATCACCAGACCCTCGACCTGGTGGAACATCGGCGTGTGCGTCGCGTCGTTGTCGATGCGGAAGGTGCGGCCCGGCACGATGATGCGGAGCGACCCGCCGTCGGCCAGCATCTTCTGCACGTCCTTGTTCAGCATCGTGCGCGCCTGCACCGGCGAGGTGTGGGTGCGCAGCACCATCGGCGTGCCGTCGGCGCGCTTGGGCAGATAGAAGGTGTCCTGCATCTGCCGCGCCGGATGATCGGGCGGGATGTTGAGGGCGGTGAAGTTGTGCCAGTCGTCCTCGATGTCGGGACCGTCGGCCCAGGTGAAGCCCATCTCGCCGAAAATCGCGCCGAGCTCGTCCATCACCTGGCCGATCGGGTGCAGCGTGCCCTGTGCTTCGGGACGCGTCGGCAGGCTGACGTCGATCTTCTCGGCGGCGAGCTTCGCCTCGAGCGCCGAGGCCGAGAGCGTGCCCTTGCGCGTCTCGAGCGCGGTCTCGATCTCGCCCTTCAGCTCGTTGACCCGCGCGCCGAACGCCTTGCGCTCGTCGGGCGCCATGCCGCCCAGCGTCTTCATCAGTCCGGTGACGCTGCCCTTCTTGCCGAGCACCGCCACGCGCGCGGCCTCGAGCGCGCCGAGATCGGCGGCGGCCTGCACGGCCTCGAGCGCCGCGCTGCGAATCGTCGAAAGATCGTCCATCTTTCCCACTCTCGAACCGAACACGAAAAAAGGGAGCCTGTGGTCCAGGCTCCCTCTTTGCGATTGCTATCTGCCGCGCGTGACGCGCGAAAGACTACTTGAGGGCGGCCTGGGCCTGATCGACCAGGGCCTTAAACGCCGCCGGCTCCCGCGCCGCGAGATCGGCCATGACCTTGCGGTCGACCTCGATCCCGGACTTCAGGATGCCGTTCATGAACTGCGAGTAGGTCATGCCGTGCTCGCGGACCGCGGCGTTGATGCGCTGGATCCAGAGGCCACGGAACGCGCGCTTCTTGTTGCGGCGGTCGCGGTAGGCGTACTGAAGGCCCTTCTCGACCTTCTCGATGCCGACGCGAAACGCCACCTTGGCGCGGCCGCGATAACCCTTGGCGAGCTTCAGGACCTTCTTGTGACGAGCGTGTGCAGCCACGCCCCGCTTAACGCGTGCCATGGTCTACCTCTCGTACGGGAAGAAGTTGCGCTTCAGGATGCGAGTATCCGGCTCGGCCACGATGGCCATGCCGGTCGCCTGACGGAGGAAGCGGTTGCCCCGCTTGCTCATGCCGTGGCGCTTGCCCACGACCCCATGCTTTGCTTTGCCGGAGGCGGTGAAGCGAAAACGCTTCTTGGCCGCGCTCTTGGTCTTCATCTTGGGCATTTTCTTTCCTTTTCAAAGGGTTAGCGCTTGCGCGCCGGCCGGACCGGAGCCCGGAAAGTCCTTACAAAGCAGCCGAGGCAATGCCCTTTATTGGCCAGACCACCCGAAGGAACGGGGCTTATAGCGACGCGGCCCAGCCCGTGCAAGCGCGCCGGAATGGGGCAGAATGCCCGTCCGATGGGGGATTTTCGCATGAAACTGGCAGGCAAGGTGGCCCTGGTGACCGGGGCGCAGCAGGGGATCGGGGCGGCGATCGCGCGGGCGCTGGCCGGCGAGGGGGCCGACGTGGCGCTCACCTGGCTCGACGACCGCGCCGGAGCCGAGGCGGTGGCCGCGGAGATCAAGCGCGCGGGTCGCCGCGTCCATCTCCTCAAGTCTGACGTCTCGAAACTCCCCGAGATCGAGGCGATGGTCGCCGAGACGGTGAACGTGCTGGGCGCCCCCGACATCCTGGTGAACAACGCCGGCGTCTATCCGCGCGTGCCGCTGCTCGAGATGTGCGAGAGCGACTGGGACCATGT
>SCVT01000047.1 GCA_004296815.1 Reyranella sp.
GGCCTGTGCCGGTGACGTTCTTCCAGTTGTTGGCGCCGGCCTCGACCACTTCCTTCGGATAGATCGCCGAGAAGTAGCCATAGCCGAAGCGGTAGTCCCATTCGGCAAAGTAGTCCTTGAACTCGAAGACCACGGTGTGCTTGTCGGGCGCGTGGGCCTTGGCGATGTGGTCGAAGTAACCCTTGATCTTGCGCGGGCTGGCGTCGAGGCGGGTGTAGGCGAACAGAACGTCATCGGCCACGAATTCGCGGCTCTTCATGACGCCCGGCTTCTCAGGCCACATGATGCCCTTGCGCAGCTTGATCTCGACGCGGAGCGGGTTCTCCTTCCACTCCCAGCTCTCGGCCAGCTCGCCGCGCATGCCGTCGGTGGGGAGCCAGGCGTCGGCGATGAACGGATGCTTGCCGCCCGCCTTCACGCTCTTGTTGAGGTCGGCGGCGAAGAGCTGCTCGTAGACCAGGCCGGTGTCGTGGTTGTGCTTCCAGTTGAAGTCGTTGGCATCCCACGAGAGCGCCGAGAGCGTCACATAGACAGTGCCGATCTCGACGCTGCCGCCGTACTTCGGCTTCTCGTCGTTGGCGAGCGCGGTGCCGCCGGCCGCCAGCATCAGGGCGCCGCCGAGCAGCGCGGCTTTCAAAGTCTTCATCGTTCCTCCTCGTTTCCGGTCGGGCCGTTCAGTGGCCCATTTTCTTCTTCAATTCCTGGTCGACCCAGATGCGCGCGTAGATCGGACCCGGCCGCACCGCGCCGACGCGCAGCTCGCCGCCGTAGTTCTTCACCCACGGCCACCATGCCGTGTAGATGTAGGGAATCGGCATCCAGACGTAGGGCGCGGCGTCGAGGATCTCGACCGTCAGCTCGCGCAGCATCTTGATGCGCGTGGCCTCGTCCTTGGTGCGGAACACCTCTTCCATCTTGGCGTCGTACTTGGGATCGCTGTAGCCGGCCGGATTCCAGAGCTCACCGGTGATGAAGCTCTTGTGGATCGTGCGCGTCGGATTGACGTGGCCGGAGTTCATGAAATAGCCGGCCGCATGGGTGCGCGAGCTCATGGCGCTCAGGAACGCGCCGTACTCCATGGGCTGCAGCTCGAGCTTGACGCCGACCTGCTCAAGGTAGGCGGCGACCAGCGGCAGCAGGTCCATGTGGTCGGGATTGCAGGAGCAGACCTGCACCTTGAAGCTGAAGCCCTTCGGGTACCCCGCTTCGGCCAGGAGCTTCTTGGCTTTTGCCGGGTCGTACTTGAAGAGCTCCTGCACCGACGCCGGCATGTCCGCCAGCGCCTGGAAGTACGGGCCGTAGTCGGGATGCTGCGGGTAGGCGAAGAGCTCGGCGTTGCCGTTGTAGTAGGCCTTGACGATCTCGTCCTTGTTCACCGCCATGTTGAGCGCGCGGCGCACGCGGACGTCCTTGAAGGGACCGTCGACGTCCATGCGCATCGCCATGAACGTGCCGCTCATGTTGAGCCACCGGCTCCACTGGAGCTGCGGCGAGCTCTTCTTCAACGAATCGACGTTCTGCCAGCGGATCGCCTCGAGGATGTCGAGCTTGCCGGTGCGCAGCGCCGTGATCCACGTCGCCTCGTCCTTGATGGTCCGGTAGACCACCTTGTCGACGAATGGGATCTTGTATTCCTGGCCGCCGATCTTCTCCTTGCCCCAGTAGTCGGCGTTCCTCGTGTAGGTGTTGGAATTGCCGCTGACATAGTCGGTGAGCTGGAAGGGCCCGGTCCCGACCGCGTTCTTCCAGTTGGTCGCGCCGGCGTCGACCATTTCCTTGGCGTAGATCGGCGAGTAGTAGCCCCAGCCGAAGCGGTAATCCCACTCGGCGTGGAAGTGCTTCATGTAGAAGACGACGGTGTGCTTGTCCGGGGTCTCGACCCGCTCGACATGATTGAAGTAGCCCCTCTGCTGCTTCGGGCTCGAGATCAGGCGGTTGAAGCTGTAGGCCACGTCCTCCGAGGTGAGCTCGCGGCTCTTCATGACGCCGGCCTTTTCGGGGAACATCACGCCCTTGCGCAGCTTGATCTCGACGCGGAGCGGATTCTCCTTCCACTCCCAGCTTTCGGCCAGCTCGCCCTTGATCGCGTCCTGCGGCAGGTAGCCGTCGGCCACGAAGGCATGCTTGCCGCCGCGGCTCTTGGCCTGGGAGAGATCACCCTGGAAGAGCTGCTCCAGATACTGGCCGGTGTCGTGGTTGAGCTTCCAGTTCCAGTCGTTGGGATCGAACGACAGCGCCGAGAGGGTCACGTAGACCGTGCCGATCTCGAGGCTCCCGCCATATTGCGGCTTGGCATCCTGTGCCAGGGCGGGCGCCGCGGCGAGGCCGAGAGACAACGCGGTACCAAGCAGAACGCGGGACATACGCTTCATGCGAGCCTCCCTGTTCAGCGGCTGCCGCGCATGCGCGGATCGAGGAGATCGCGCAGCGCGTCGCCGAAGACGTTGATGGCGTAGACCACGATGGTGATGCAGAGGCCGGGCGCCAGCGCGAGCCACGGTGCCAGATACATGAACGAACGGCCCGAGCCCGACAGCATGCCGCCCCAGGTCGGCGCCGGCGGCGGCACGCCGAGGCCGAGGAAGGCGAGGCCGGACTCGGCCAGGATGACGGCGCCGACGCGGGTGGTGAACAGCACGATCACCGGCGCCATCACGTTGGGCAGGATGTGCTTCCACAGGATGCGTGGCAGCGAGGCGCCGGTCGATTGTGCGGCATGGACATAGGCGTTCTCGCGCACCGACAGCACGGCGCCGCGAATGATGCGGCTGCCGCCGATGCCATAGAGCAGACCCAGCAGCACGATCACCGGCCCCATGCCCGGCCCGACCACCGAGACCACGACGATCAGGATGATCAGGTCGGGGAAGCTCATCCAGGCGTCGACGAAGCGCTGCATGATCATGTCGAACTTGCCGCCGAGATAGCCCGAGACGATGCCGATGAAGATCGAAACCACGGTGGCGAGGGCGGCCGCGGACAGCCCGATGATGACCGAGATCTGCGCGCCGTAGAGGCAGCGCGAGAGCATGTCACGGCCGAGATTGTCGGTGCCCAGCCAGAACTTCTCGCTGGGCGGCTTCAGCCGGTTGATCGGGCTGATCTGGTTGTAGCCGTAGGGCGCCAGGATGTCGGCGAAGAGGCCGCAGAACAGGAAGATCACACAGATGACGAAGCCGAAGGCGCCGAGCGGCTTGTCGCGGAACAGCCGGCCGATGAAGCCGAGCGGCGCGGCGAGACGGGCGGGGCGCGGGCTGCGCGTGGTTTCGGCGACGGCGACCATCAGCGGTACCTCACCTTGGGATCGAGCAGCCCGTAGCTGAGATCGACCAGCAGGTTGATGAAGACGACGGCGACACCGACGATCAGGAAGACGCCGGTGATGATCGGATAGTCGCGCTGGCTCACCGCCTCGAGCAGCAGCAGGCCCATGCCGGGAATGACGAAGATCTGCTCCAGGATCACGGCGCCGCCGAACAGCACCGGCGCCTGCAGGCCGACCAGGGTCACCACCGGGATCAGCGCGTTGCGCAGCGCGTGGCGCAGGATGGTGGTGCGCGTGGCCAGGCCCTTGGCAAGCGCGGTGCGGATGTAGTCCTGGCGCATCACCTCCAGCATCATGGTGCGGGTGAGCCGCATCACCACCGCCGAGAACGCCTTGCCCAGGATCAGCGCCGGGATCGCCATCTGCGCCAGGTTCTTCAGCGGATCCTGGGTGAAGG
>SCVT01000461.1 GCA_004296815.1 Reyranella sp.
AGCCATCGCGGCACCGACGCGGCCGGCGACCATCAGGCCCGCCAGCACCGGGCCGAGCTCGCGGGTCAGCGAGACCACGACGACGTTGGGGATGGCGCTTTCGGCCGAGAAGCGCGCGAAGCCCGTGTAGCTCTGCAGCGCCAGCACCATGCCGGTGAAGATCGCGGTGAGGCCGACGACGGGCAGCGAGTAGTAGCCGATCTCCATGATCTGCCGGACGATCTGCTGGCGGTACCAGGGCGGCCGCACGGCCTGACGCAGGGCCTCGAAGGCGAACGAGGAGACGCTGCCGATCGCCTCGAGGAAGGCGAGCGTCATGCGCCCGAGGACGGTCAGCAGCGGGATGGTCACGCGGCGTCTCCCGTCGGCGCCTGTCCGGGCGACTCGGGCGCGGCGTCCGCGAAGCTGTCGATGTAGGCGCGGTGGTAGCGGCGACCGAGCGCGGTCATGACCTCGTAGGCGTTGGTGCGGCCATGCTCGGCGAGGTCGTCCGGCGTGAGGTGAGGGCCCAGCGCCTCGACCGTCATGCCGGGCTGGCAGAGCTCTTCGGGTACGTCGGACACGTCGACGGTCACGAGATCCATGGAGATGCGGCCGATGACGGGCACGGTGTGTCCGGCGAGATGCACGTGGGTGCGGTTGATGAGGCTACGGAAATAGCCGTCCGCATACCCGAGCGCAATCGTGGCCACCCGGCTCGGCCGGGCCGACCGCCAGGCGCCGCCGTAGCCCACGGTCTGAAAGGCGTCGATCCGGCGGGTCTGCAGGATGCGGACCTGCAAGGCGACGACGCCCAGCATCGGGTTGGACTGGCCGGGCAGGGGGTTGATGCCGTAGAGCGCCGCGCCCGGTCTCAGAAGGTCGAAGTGATAGTCCGGCCCGAGGAAGATGCCGGAGGAGTTGGCGAACGAGGTCGGGGCGCCGGGCATGGCACGCACGAAGGTGCGGAATCGCGAGAGCTGCTCGCCGTTGACCGGGTTCGCGGGCTCCTCGGAGGCCACGAGGTGGCTGATGATCAGCGCGAGCCGCAGCCCGCGCAGCCGGCCGCGCTCGTTGATCAGCACCTGCGCGTCCTCGGCGCCGAAGCCCAGCCGGTGCATGCCGGTGTCGATATGGACCACCGCATCGAGCGGACGGTTGTAGCGCTGGGCGGCGGCGCGCCAGGCGTTGAGCTGGCCCAGATGGTTCAGCACCGGCGTGAGCCCGTGTTCCACGAAGTCCGGCTCGGTGCCGGGCAGCAGGCCGTTCAGCACATAGATCGGCAACTCGGGCAACACAGCGCGCAGCGCAATGCCTTCGTCGATGTGGGCGACGAAGAACTGGCGGCAGCCTTCGGCGGCGAGGCGCGGGCCCACGATCGTGGCACCGCAGCCATAGGCGTCGGCCTTGAGTACGGCGGCGCAATCGACCGGCCGGCCGGTCGCGCGGCCCGCATCGCGCAAGCCCCGCCAGTTGGCGGCGATCGCGCCAAGATCGATCGACAGGATCGCGCCGGCGCGGCGGGCGGCGTCGTCTGGGGAGGACATCCGGCCGACCTAGAAAGCCGGGCCGGGCGCTTCGTCGTAGCCCGGCAGGTTGCCGAATTTCGTGAACTGGCCTTCGAAGGAGAGCTGGACGATGCCGGTGGGGCCGTGACGCTGCTTGGCCACGATCACCTCGGCCTTGCCGTAGGTCTGCTCGCAGCGCTGCTTCCAGGCGTCGTGGCGCTCGTTGAAGCGCTGGTCGCTTTCCTCGGCGCGCCGCGTCGGCTCGGAGCGGGTGAGGTAGTACTCCTCGCGATAGACGAACATCACGACGTCGGCGTCCTGCTCGATCGAGCCGGACTCGCGGAGGTCGGCGAGCTGCGGCCGCTTGTCCTCGCGCTGCTCGACGGCGCGGCTGAGCTGCGACAGCGCGATCACCGGGACGTCGAGCTCCTTGGCGAGCGTCTTGAGACCACGGGTGATCTCAGAGACCTCCTGCACGCGGTTCTCCTGCCGCGACTTGCCCGATGGGTTCAGAAGCTGGAGGTAGTCGACGATCAGCAGGCCGAGTCCGTGCGTGCGCTTCAGGCGGCGGGCGCGCGTACGCAACGCGGCGATCGAGAGCGCCGGCGTGTCGTCGATGAAGAAGTTGAGGTGCTCGAGCTCCTGGCTGATCGAGAGCACGCGGTCGAAGTCGCTGCTGATGAGTTCGCCCTTGCGGATCTTCTCCGAGGAAACCTCGGCCTGCTCGGCAAGCATGCGGGTAGCGAGCTGCTCGGACGACATTTCGAGCGAGAAGAAGCCGACCACGGCGCCGTCGACCGCCTTCGGCTGGCCATCGACGATCTCCTCGCGATAGGCCTTCGCGGCGTTGAAAGCGATGTTGGTCGCGAGCGCAGTCTTTCCCATCGAGGGGCGGCCCGCGAGGATCAAGAGGTCGGAGCGGTGCAGGCCACCCAGCAGCTTGTCGAGCTGTGTGAGGCCGGAGGCCA
>SCVT01000462.1 GCA_004296815.1 Reyranella sp.
TTGCTGCCGTTGGGCTGCATCGGCAGGTGCAGCATCAGCTCGTGGCCCCTGGCCCGTGCCGCACGCGCCTGCTCGCCGAGATCCTTGGCATAGGGCAGGAACGCCATGGTCATCGGTCCGGGCAGCTCCCACGCCCGCTTCGAGCGCAGACGGTCGAGACCCACATCGTCGATCACGATGGCGACCAGTGGCTTGCTGTTGAGATCGCGGAATGGCACGGCGTAGCGACGCCACGCCTGCTCGGCCGTCGCGGCCGCTGCGACCTGCTGCGGCTTGGCGGGCCGCGCCCTCTCTTCGAGCGTTGCGCGCGGCTTGCCGGGCTCGGCCTCCGAGTATTTCGGGAACTCCGGCAGGTCCTCGATGCGGGCATAGCGCGTCTCGGGCACGGCGCCCGACTGCGCACCGCGCCGCATGTCCTCCAGCGTATCACGGACGATCCTGTCGCCATCGCGGCTGTCGAGCTTCTGGGCGAGCCAGTAGCCGCCGACCAGGCTGCCGGCGAACAGGACGATCACCGCGGCGACGATCGCCAGCAGCCGACGCGATCCGAGCCATGTGACAGCAGCGTTAAGGCGCGTTTGGAAGCGCTCGAAAAGACTGGCGGGAGCCTTCGGACTCCTTCTGTTCGCCTTCCCGCTTCTGTTCTTCCTCGACGCCATCTGAATGACTCGCGCTAACCTATTGGCAGGCCGCCATTCTTTTGCCTCAGTTCAGAGACGGCGACAAAACAAAAGTTACACTTGGGACAGCGACTTCACCACGCGCACGTCGGGCTCCCCCGAGCGGCCGGCTTCGCGGCGGAATCCCAAGTGCTTGGCGAGGCCCAGCATCTTGTCGTTCTCGCGCAGCACGTGGCCGATCACCCGCTTCATGCCGCGCGACTTGCCGTAGCGCAGCACGTGATGGAGCAGCAGCGCGCCGTAGCCCTTGCCCTGCACGTCCGACGCCACGGTGAGCGCGAATTCCGCCTGCTCGAAGCCGGGCTCCGCCACCAGCCGGCCCACCCCCAGGAGCTTCGACCCGTCGAGCAGCAGGAAGGCCATCTCGCGGTCGTAGTCGATCTGGGTCAGGCGGGCGGCCATCTCGTGGCTCATCTCGCGGATCGGCCCGAAGAAGCGCATGCGCACGTCCTCCGGCGTCAGCCGTCGGGTGAAGGACAGCAGCAGCGGCTCATCGTCGGGCCGGATCGGCCGGATGCGCAGCGACTTGTCGCCGTGCGCGACCATGGTCTCGAGCTCGACCGGATAGGGCCGGATGGCGAAGCGCGCCGCCCGCTCCTGACCCTTGGCCGGCGGCTGCACGACGATACGCGCATCGAGGGCGACAACGCCCTGCGCATCGGCCAGCAGCGGGTTGATGTCGAGTTCGGCGATCTCGCCCACGTCGGCGATGAGCTGCGACAGGCGGATCATCGCCTCGCCGACCGCGGCGCGGTCGGCCGGTGCGCGGTCGCGATAGCCGCGCAGCAGCCGGTCGACGCGGGTGCGCGACAGCGCGTCCTCCGCCAGCACCGGATCGAGCGGCGGCAGGGCCAGCGCCTTGTCGTCGATCACCTCGGTCGCCACGCCGCCGTGGCCGACCAGGATGATCGGCCCGAACACCGGATCCTCGGCGGCGCCCAGGATCAGCTCGACGGCATGCGGCCGACGGATCATG
>SCVT01000463.1 GCA_004296815.1 Reyranella sp.
CTGGCTCAGCGTCCTCGACAACGTCCTCCTGGGCTACCGGCTGCGCGGCGACGAGAGGGCCCGCCGCGCCGCGGAGCCACGTGCCCGCGCCCTGCTCGCCGATGTGGGCCTCGACGACCGGCTGGACGATCTTCCCAGGACGCTGTCCGGCGGCATGCGCCAGCGGGCCGCCCTGGCCCGCACCCTGTGCGAGGATCGCCCTGTCGTGCTGATGGACGAGCCCTTCGCTCATCTCGACGCCGTCACACGCCTCGACCTCCAGGACCTCGCCGCGCGGCTGCTCCGGGGACGGACGGTCGTGCTGGTCACGCACGATCCGCTCGAGGCCCTGCGGATCGGCCACGAGGTGCGCGTGCTCTCGGGCTCGCCGTTCAGCGTCGGCCCCGCGATCGCACCCGCCGGAGCAGTGCCGCGCGATCCGGCCGAGCCGGGCCTTCTCGCGTTGCAGGCACAGCTCATCGCCGACCTCAGGAGCGGCCCATGAGGCCGCTGATCACCGCGCTCGGCCTGCTTGCCGCGTGGGAGGCGCTGGTGTGGCTGACCGCCGTGCCGCCCTACATCCTGCCGCCGCCCTCGCGTGTGGCCGTCGTGTTCGTCGACCGCTTTCCATTGCTCGCCGGTGAAGCGGCCTGGACCGCGGCGGAGATGGTGCTGGGGCTTGCGCTCGGCCTCGCGCTCGGCGCCGCGCTCGCGGTCGTGTTCGCCGCCTCCGCGGGCTGGCGGCGCTGGGCGCTGCCGCTGGTGATCGTCTCGCAGGCCATCCCGGTGATTGCCATCGCGCCCCTCCTCGTCCTCTGGCTGGGCTACGGCATGGCGTCCAAGGTCGCGATGGCGGCGCTGGTGATCTTCTTCCCCGTCGTCAGCAGCCTCTATGACGGGCTGCGCCGCACCGATGCCGAATGGATCGAGCTCGCGCACACCATGGGTGCCAGCCCGCGCGCGATCCTCCTGCAGATCAGGCTGCCGGCCGCCCTTCCCGCCTTCGCCTCGGGCGCGCGCATCGCCGCGGCCGTCGCGCCGATCGGCGCGGTGATCGGCGAGTGGGTCGGCGCCAGCGCCGGCCTCGGCTTCCTGATGACGCAATCCCTGGCGCGCGGCCAGACGCCGCTCGCCTTCGCCGCCCTCTTCGTCCTCTGCCTGCTCGGCCTCGCGCTCTACTACGCGACCGATCGGGCGGCGCGACGGCTCGTACCCTGGCAATCGTTTCAAGGAGACTGACGATGAGCACCATCATCCGACTGATCGCCGCCCTGGCGCTCTGCTGCGCGGCCCTTCCGGCGGCCGCACAGGACAAGGTCCGCCTGCTGCTCGACTGGTTCGTCAACCCCGACCACGCCGCGCTCGTCATCGCCACGGAGCGCGGCCTGTTCACCAAGCACGGGCTCGACGTCGAGCTGATCGCGCCCGCCGATCCCAATGCGCCGCCCAAGCTGGTCGCCGCGGGCCAGGCCGAGTATGCCGTCTCCTACCAGCCGACGCTCCAGATGCTGGTCGCAGAGGGCCTTCCGCTGGTGCGCGTCGGCGTGCTGGTGGCACAGCCGCTCAACTCGCTGGTGGCACTGGAGAGCTCCCCCGTGAAGACGATCGCCGACTTCAAGGGCAAGAAGATCGGCTTCTCCGTCTCGGGCTTCGAGGAAGCGGTGCTCGGCGCCATGCTGGAGAGCGCCGGCCTCACCCTGAAGGACGTCACGCTCATCAACATCAACTTCGCGCTCACGACAGCGCTGATGAGCAAGCAGGTCGACGGCGTGATCGGCGCGTTCCGCAACTTCGAGCTGAACGACCTCGAGCTGAACAAGGCGAAGGGCCGCATGTGGCTGGTCGAGCAGCACGGCGTGCCGGCCTACGACGAGCTGATCCTGGTCGCCAAGCGCGAGACCGTCGACGTGGCGCGCACGAAGAAGCTGCTCGCGGCCATCGCCGAAGCCACGAGCTGGCTGAAGGCCAACCCGGCCGAGGCCTGGGCGATCTTCTCCAAGTCCGGCAAGGATCTCGGCAACGATCTCAACCGGCTGGCCTGGAAGGATACGCTGCCGTTGCTCGCGGCCGATCCGGCGGCGCTCGACCGCGCGCGCTACGAGACCTTCGCGGCCTTCCTGGTAAAGCGCGGCCTGATCAAGCAGGCGCCGCCGCTCGACAGCTACCTGCGCGACATCAAGTGAGCGGTGGAGTCTAGGCGGCGCGGATCTCGATGACCTGAAGGCCCTTCTGGCCTTCGGCGATGCGGATCATCACCTTCTGGCCCGGCGCCAGCGACTCGAGGCCATGCCGTCTCAGCACCGCGGCATGGACGAAGATGTCGCCATCCGTCGCCTCGCGCGTGACGAAGCCGTAGCCGCGCTCGTTGTTGTACCACTTCACCAGAGCGGTGATGTAATCGCCCATCGCGATACCGTCGGGTATCGGCGGCGGCTTCGGCACCGCGGCGGTCGCCGTCGACGAATCGACGTCGAGCACCCTCATGACCTGCCAGCCTTTCGGCCCGCGGACACCGGCACAAACGACGGTCGCACCGGGCTTGAGATCTTCATGCCCGGATTGCCGAAGTGTTGTCACATGCAGGAACGCGTCGCTGTTGTCGCTCTCAAGGGCCAAAAACCCATACCCTTTGACAGCGTTGAACCACTTGACCTTACCACGCAGCTCAACCGTACCGACGTCCCCGCTCGTCTCTCCCTGGTGGGTCGTCATTCACCAACGATCCCGTGTTGTTATGCGGAAATCCTATCATTCCCGCGAGCCGACGCAACAGCCCATCTGGCGATTTGTCGGTATGGTGCCCGCAAAGTGGATTTCGTTTCCGAGGGAGTGATCGATGTTCAAGGCCGACCTGTTCAAGGGCAAGCGCTTCCTGGTGACCGGAGGCGGCACCGGACTCGGTCGGATGATGATGGAGAAGTTCGTCGAGCTGGGTGCAGACTGTGTGATATGCGGTCGCCGCGGCGGAGTCCTCGAGGAAACCGCCAAGCAGGTCATGGCCAAGCATCCCGGCCGCAAGGTCGACGCCTACGCCGTCGACATCCGGGTGGCGACCGCCGTCGAGGAGATGATCGAGCAGATCTGGGCGACCGGCCCTCTCGACGGGCTGGTCAACAACGCCGCCGGCAACTTCATCTCGCAGACCAAGGACCTCAGCCCGCGCGCCTTCGACGCCATCGCCAACATCGTCCTGCACGGCACGTTCTACATGACCAACGCCTGCGGCAAGCGCTGGATCGCCGAGA
>SCVT01000464.1 GCA_004296815.1 Reyranella sp.
CGCTGAAGCGGTCCTCGAGTTCCATGATCAGGTCCATGACAGTGAGCGAATCGACGGTAACGCCGTCGGAAATGACGGTGCCGCCGGTGATCGGTTTTTCGCCGCCAAGGTAAGGCGCCAGGTAGCGCCGGATCTCGCGCATCACGTCCAGCTGCAGCGACACGCGCTCGACTTTGTCCCCAACAAGCTCATCTGTGCTCTGCAAAATACTCTCCGCCACACCAAATCACTCTCCCGAGGACATAAGACAGGAGGCGCGCGTCACAGGGAAGTAACAATTCGTTACTCAATGTTGCATGCAGCGCGGGGAGTCATTCAGCGGCTAGTGGCGCAGGTTTCAACCACATGTCGAGCTCTCGCAGGGCTCGTGCAGCCAGGGCCTGCTTGCGTTCCTTGCCGCGCAGGGTGCCCTCGATCGGTGGGAACAGGCCGAAATTGACGTTCATCGGCTGGAAGGTCGCGGCATCGGCACCGCCGGTGATGTGGGCCAGCAGCGCGCCCATCGCCGTGGTCGGAGGCGGCGCAACCAGTGCCAGGCCCAGGCGCTCGCTGGTCGCAAACCGACCCGTCATCAGGCCAACCGCGGCGCTTTCGACGTAGCCCTCGCAGCCCGTGATCTGGCCCGCGAAGCGCAGACGTGGCATCGCCTTCAGGCGCAGCGTAGCGTCGAGCAGGCGTGGGCTGTTCAGGAAGGTGTTGCGATGGAGGCCGCCCAGGCGGGCGAACTCTGCGTTCTGCAGGCCGGGAATGGTGCGGAACAGCCGCGTCTGCTCGCCGTGCTTCAGCTTGGTCTGGAAGCCCACGATGTTCCACAAGGTGCCGAGCGCGTTGTCCTGGCGAAGCTGCACCACCGCCCACGGCCGGTGGCCGGTGCGCGGATCGCGCAGGCCGACCGGCTTCATCGGCCCGAAGCGCAGGCTCTGCGGGCCGGTCGACGCGATCACCTCGATCGGCTGGCAGCCCTGGAAGTAGGGCGTGCTCGCCTCCCACTCCTTGAACTCGGTCTTGTCGCCGGCCAGCAGGGCAGCGACGAAGGCCTCGTACTGCGCCTTGTCCATCGGGCAGTTGAAGTAGTCGGCGCCTTCACCCCCCGGCCCGACCTTGTCGTAGCGAGACTGCTTCCAGGCGATCGACTGGTCGATGCTTTCTTGGTGCACGATCGGGGCGATGGCATCGAAGAAGGCAAGCTGGTCCTCGCCCGTGAGTTTCGCCAGCGCCCCGGCGAGAGCGGGTGAGGTGAGAGGGCCGGTGGCGACGATGACGCTGTCCCAGTCCTCGGGCGGCAGCCCCGCCACTTCCTCGCGCTGAAGCGTCACCAGCGGATGGGCGAGCAGCGCCTCCTGTACGGCGGCGGAAAATCCGTGACGGTCGACCGCCAACGCGCCGCCCGCCGGCAGCTTGTGCCGGTCGGCGGCACGCATGATCAGCGAGCCCGCGCGCCGCATCTCCTCGTGGATCACGCCCACGGCATTGTTCGCCGCATCGTCGGAGCGGAAGGAGTTGGAGCAGACGAGCTCGGCCAGGTTTTCCGTAAGATGAGCTTCGGTTCCGCGCACCGGTCGCATCTCGTGCAGCACCACCGGCACACCCGCGGACGCAAGCTGCCACGCCGCCTCACTGCCCGCGAGGCCGCCGCCCACGATGTGCACGTGCTTGGTGCTTGACGCCATGCTCTCCGACCTGAAACCGTGCGCCTCTTTACATGGGAGAGATGTCTATGGCGATCAAGTTCCACAATCCGGGCACCGTGTCGTTCTCGGGCAAATACAGCCTCGGTGGCGAGGTCCCGCAGGGCGCCCGGTTGCTCTACGTCTCGGGCCAGGTCGGCGTCGATTCGCGCGGCAAGCTGCAGCCGACGTTCGAGAAGCAGGCGGCGCAGGTCTGGAAGAACATCGCCCAGGTCCTGAAGGCCGGTGGCATGGGCTACAAGGACATCGTCAAGCTCACGGTCTTCCTGACCGACAGCCGCTTTGTCGGCCCCTACCGCACCGTGCGCGACCAGTTCATCAAGGACGCGCCCTATCCCGCTTCGACCCTGCTGATCGTGGCCGGCCTCGCCGATCCGGCCATGCTGATCGAGGTCGAGGTGGTGGCGGCAAAGTAGGGAGAGACCGACATGCCGTTCTATGAAAAAGGCCCCGTGCGCATCCACTACCAGGAGGCGGGCAAGGGCTTTCCGCTGCTGGTCATTCCCGGCGGCGGTCTGAACTCGACCATTGCCGGCCTCGACACGACCCACCCGTTCAACGCGCAGAAGGAATTCAGCAACGAATATCGTTGCATCGCCGCCGACCTGCGCAACGCCAAGGACGGCCAATCCTCCGGCCCGCTCGAGGCCGACCGTCCGTGGGACGCCTACACCGACGACCATATTGGCCTGATGGACCACCTCGGCATCGATAAGTTCATGGTGCTGGGTTACTGCATCGGCGGCCCCTTCATCTGGAACCTCCTGAAGCGGGCGCCCGGCCGCGTCGTCGCCGCCGTGCTGACGCAGCCGTCCGGCCACCGCCCCGAGCTGCCCAACCAGTTCTACGACAACAACATGGCCAACTGGGGCCCGGCGCTCGTCGCACGTCGGCCCGAGATCACGATCGAGCAGGTGAGTGCCTTCCTGAACAGGATGTATCGCTCGCCCGCCGACTTCGTCTTCACCGTGACGCGCGACTTCGTACGCGCCTGCCAGACGCCGCTGCTGGTCCTGCCCGACGACATCCCGCCGCATCCCTACGCGGTGGCGATGGAGTCGGCGATGCTCGCACCCAATGCGCAGGCGAGCATGTATCCGTGGAAGGACGTGCCGGAGAAGATCCCGCTGGCGGTGCGGCACATCCGGACGTTC
>SCVT01000048.1 GCA_004296815.1 Reyranella sp.
ACGCTTTGCGGCTTTTCCGAGGAGCTGTTCACCAACAAGGAATACATCAAGGAGCATGCTCCCATGCGCGGTGGGCATCCCGTGCCGGGCGCGTTGGTTTACTCCATGGCGGAAGGCCTGGTGATCCCGACCACCCTGCAGGGTTCGGGCCTCGCCTTCCTGTCGATGGGCTTCGACATCAAGGGGCCGACCTACGTGAACGACACGATCCATGTCGAGATCGAGGTCACCGAGATCAAGGCGACCTCCAAGGATCCGTCGCGGGCGCTGGTGCGGACCACGAACCTGGTGAAGAACCAGAAGGGCGAAACGGTGCTGGTCTACACGCCCTTGCGGATGATGCAGGGCCGCTAGGATGGGTAAGGTCGCCGTCGAGAAAGAGGGCGCGACCACGATCGTCTCGATCGACCGTTTTGCCGAGGCGCGCAACGCCGTAGATCCCGAAACTGCAATCCTGCTGCGCGAGGCCTTCCTCGCCTTCGATGCCGACGAGACGCAATCGGTCGCCATCCTGACCGGCCGTGGTGGGACATTCTGTGCGGGCTACGACCTCAAGGTCGCGGCGAGCCGCACCAGCCGGCCCGCCTTCGATCCCGAGGCGCCCGGGCCGATGGGCCCGACGCGCCATCTTCTCTCCAAGCCGGTGATCGCCGCTGTCGAAGGCTATGCCGTGGCGGGCGGCCTGGAGCTCGCTTTGTGGTGTGACCTGCGCGTCGCGTCCGAGACCGCGAAGTTCGGCGTGTTCTGCCGGCGCTGGGGCGTGCCGCTGATCGACGGCGGCACGGTTCGGTTGCCGCGCCTGATCGGCCAGAGCCGCGCCCTCGACATGATCCTGACCGGCCGCGAGGTCGGCGCGGAGGAGGCGCTCGCCTGGGGGCTCGCCAACCGCGTCGTGCCGGCGGGACAGGCGCTCGACGAGGCCAAGGCACTCGCCACGATCCTCGCCAGATTCCCGCAGACCTGCATGCGGTCGGACCGCCGCTCCTCCTACGAGCAGTGGAGCCTCGATCTGCCCGCCGCGCTCACCAACGAGGCACGGCTCGGCATTCCCGCGCTCGAAGCCGAGACGCAGAAAGGTGCCGCCCGCTTCGCCGCCGGCAAGGGCCGCGGCGGCGATTTCGGAGAGATCTGATGGCATTGCCGACCGACACCGAGGTCTCGCAGTATCGCGCCGACGGCGCGGTCTGCCTGCGCAAGGCCTTCTCGATGGACTGGATCGAGCGGCTGCGCGGTGCCATCGACGACGACATCGCGACGCCCGGCCCGATGGTGCGCATCAACACGCCCGAGGGCGCGCCCGGCCGTTTCTTCGTCGATTTCCAGCTCTGGCAGCGGCATCCCGCGGCGCGCGACTTCGTCTACGAATCGCCGGCGAAGGAGATCGCCGCCCGGCTCATGGGGTCGGATGAGGTCGTCTACTACCACGACCATCTCCTGGTGAAGGAGCCGGGCACGCAGGAGCGCACGCCCTGGCATCACGACCAGCCTTACTATCCGGTCGACGGCGAGCAGATCGTCTCGCTGTGGCTGCCGCTCGATCCGGTCGATCGCGCGACCTGCGTCGAATACGTGAAGGGCTCGCACCGCTGGGGCCGTTGGTTCCAGCCCAAGTTCTTCCGGCAGGGCGGCGTCGACCTGCAGGTCCAGGACAGCCGCTTCGAGCCGCTGCCCGACCTCGACGCCGAGCGAGGCACGCACGAATTCCTCGCCTGGGACATGGAGCCGGGCGACGTCATCGCCTTCCACGCGCTCACCTTGCACGGCGCCTCGGGCAACCGTTCGACGACACGCCGCCGGCGGGCCTGGGCGACGCGCTGGTGTGGTGACGATGCGCGCTACGCGAGCCGCGTCGGCCAGATATCGCCGCCCATCGAGGGGCATGGCCTCAAACCCGGCGATCGGCTGGAGTGCGAGACGTTTCCGAAGGTGTTGTAAGCGTGAATGAGTTCATCGTTTTCGCCAGCGTCATCGCGCTGGCGTCCGTCTCGCCCGGCCCCAACGTCATCCTGGTCGTCGACCACAGCCTGAGCTTCGGGCTCAGGCGCATCGCGCCGACCATCCTCGGCAACATCTCGCTGCTGTTCCTCGTGGCGCTCGCCGCGGCGCTGGGCGTCAGCGCCCTGCTGCTGAGCGTACCGTCGCTTTACGACGGGCTGCGGCTGGCGGGCGCGGCCTATCTGATCTTCCTCGGTTTCAAGGCGTTGCGCCGGGCGTGGGCGTCGAACGGCGACGCGTCGGTCGGCGCACCGCCGCCAGCCGTCGGCGCCGGCCGGCGCTACCTGCAGGCCTTCTTCGTCAGCGCCACGAACCTGCAATCCGTGTTCTTCCTGGCCGCACTCTTCCCGAACTTCGTGCATCGCGACCAGCCGCTCGGACCGCAGTTCATCGTGCTGTTCTCGGTGCTGATCCTGGTCGTGGGCGGCGTGCATTTCGGCTACGCGCTGGCAGCGAGCTTCCTCCAGGGCCGGATCGGCGATCGCCGCTTCAAGCGGGCCACCCAGGTCGGCTCAGGGGTCGCGATGCTGGGCTTTGGCGCGACGATGGCTGCAGGCGTGCTGCGCCGTTAAGGCGGCGGCGAGACCTGGTCCAACCACTGCCGCGCGGCGTGCAGCTCGCGGAAGATTTTCACCGGCCGGTTGCCCTCGGCCAGCACCTCGAACAGCTTGGCCTGCTGATAGGCGCGGTCGGTGACGGCGACGATGGCCAGCGGTCCCAGGGCGTCGATCTTGAGGTAGGCCTGGATGCGTGCGCCGATCGACATCATGTCGGCGTCGGTCAGCATCATCGTGGCCTTCGACGTATCGAAGATCTTTCGGAACGACAGCGCGTTGGCGATCGTGATGCCGTCGAGATAGGTCTCGACGTCCTCGAGCCTCAGCTCGTCGCTCGCGACGGCGATCACCAGGCGGTGCGGTTGCGATATTGTCCACTGGACCGGCATGCAAGCCGACTATGCCGGAAGGCGCGAACCCGCGACAAGTACGGCTGCGTTACGGAACGAGGATAGCCTTGCCGACGACGGTGCGCTCCTCGATCAGGCGGAAACCCTTCACCCAATCTGCAAGGTCGTAGGTCGCCGCGACCGTCGCCTTGAGCTTGCCCTCGGTGAACCAGCGGGTGAGCTCCTTCTGCGCGTCGGCGACCATCGCGCGGCGCTTGGCGAGGGCCGCCGCCTCCTTGGGCGAGGGGACGCCCTTGCCGCCCCAGCCGTTCCAGTAGCCGTAGTAGAAGCCGATCACCGTCACGTTCTTGACCAGCAGGATGTTGGCCGGGATTTGCGGGACGGTGCCGCTGGCGAAACCCATTGGAATGATGCGGCCCTCGGGCGCGACGCAACGCATCGAGGCCTCGAAGGCCGAGCCGCCGACCGGGTCGTAGATCACGTCGGCGCCGCGTCCGCCGGTGAGCTCGAGCACCTTGGCGCGCAGGTCCTCGGTTCGGTAGTCGATCAGGTGATCGGCGCCTGCATCCTTCGCGGCCTTGAGCTTGTCGGCGCCGCCGGCGCTCGCGATCACCACCGCGCCCATCGCCTTGCCGACCTCGATGGCCGTGAGCCCCGAGCCGCCGCCCGCGCCATGCACCAGCAGAACCTCGCCCGGCTGGAGGGCGGCCTTCCACTTCAGGGCGCCGTAGGCCGTGGGATAGAGCGTCGGGAAGTTGGTGGCCTCGGCGTAAGGCATGCGCTCGGGAATCGGGATCAGGTTGGCGGCCGTCGCCACGGCATACTCGCCGAACGCGCCCTGGCTGACGCCGGTGGCGATGCGATCGCCGACTGCGACGTTGGTCACGCCCTGGCCCAGTGCCACCACATGCCCGGCCAGCTCGTTGCCCGGCACGTAGGGCATCGGCGGCTTGTTCTGGTGCTTGCCCTGGACGCCCAGCATCGCCGCGAAGCTCACGCCGGCGGCGCGCACATGGACCAGCACCTCACCGGCCCTGGGCTCGGGCTTGGGAATGTCCTCGATCTTCAGGCTGTCGATCGGACCATAGGCATGACAGACCAGCGCCCGCATTCGCTTCACCCTCTCGCAACTATTTCTTGAACTGGCCGTGCCGGCCCTCGCCCTTGGCGAAGCGTGCGGCGCCGCTCTGCGATTCCTTGCGCCGCGCCTCGAGCGACAGCTCCATCTCACGTCGGATGGCGGCCGCCTGGTCGCGGTCGAAGCTCTCGTAAGCCGACTGCCGGTCCGAGGTCATGGCGATCGGCGGAAAGCCCGCGATCTGCAGCGCGAGCTTCTCCGCCTCGGCTCGCGTCGTGCCGCGCGCCACCTTGCGCGTCGCGAGTCCGATGGCGATCGCCTCGTCGGCGCCGACGGCGCGGCCGGTCAGCAGCATGTCCATGGCGCGGCCCTGGCCGACGATGCGCGGCAGGCGGACGGTGGTGCCGTCGCTCATCGGCACGCCCCAGCGGCGCGAGAAGACGCCGAAGGTCGCGGTGTCGTCGACGATGCGGATGTCGCAGAACAGCGCGACGCCCAGTCCGCCCGCGCAGGCATGGCCTTCGACCGCGGCGATCATCGGTTTGGAAAGCGGCGCGCGCAACGGACCGTCGTCGCTGCCGGCCCAGGGGAAATAGTCGGTGCCGGAGCCCAGTTCCTTGAGGTCGGCGCCGGCGCAGAAAGCGCCACCTGCGCCGGTGAGCACGGCTACGCGGGCGTCATCGTCGGCTTCGAAAGCGCGGAGTGCGGCGGCGAGCGCGTGCGCCGCTTCGTTGTCGAGGGCGTTCTTCGCCTGCGGCCGGTTGATGACGATGGTCGTCACCGGGCCGGCGCGCTCGACGAGGATCTTCGCCGACGTCATTGGAACTCGCACTTGAAGTGCAATTCGGAAACCCGTAACCAAATGATCAGGGTGGGATGCGAGCAGGGAAGGGCGGCGAAATTGGTCAAGAGACTGCTGTCCAGATTTGCCTACTGGGTGAACGACACGTTTCCCGGCGTCAAGTCGCTGGTCCCGAAGAGCCTGCACCGTTTCATCCTGCTGCGCGTCGTCGGCGTGAATGTCGAGGGCTACGACGAAATGCTGCGGGTGAATCCGGAGCGCGTGTACCTGCAGAACGAGGCGTTCCCGTGGGTGGCGAAGACCTATCGCAAGGTCCTCTTCGTCGGCACCGCGTCCTACACATATCACTATGAAAAGTTCTTCAGCGACGATCCGGATCGCTATCACACGATCGATCGCGCAGCCCTCAACAGGGTGTGGGGCTCCAAGAACCACATCATTGCATCAATCGGCGACATCGATCGGCACCGGCCGGCAGAGTTCTTCGACTGCATCATGCTGACCGGTGTCCTGGGCTACGCCGATCCGGCCAACAATGAATACGGGCCACGCGGCGACGAGCTGCCGCCGTTGCTGGCGGCGGTGCACAAGACCATCAAGCCCGGTGGGTTGCTGTTCGTCGGCTGGCACCTCAACGACATGCCGCAGTCGCTGCACCAGCTCGGTCTGCTCGGGTCGCTGTTCAAGCCGACGGATCGCACGCCCTGGGGTTTCCGCAAGGACTTCCCCAACCAGCCCTACGCCTTCGAGTTCTACGAGCGGATCTAGAAGGGCGCATCTAGCGGACGGTCGCCAGCTCGTCCTCGAGCTGCGCGTTGGAGCGCGCCGGCGTGCGGAAGTACCACCAGTTCTTCTGCGCGGTCCATTTCTCCTTGCGCGCGGTGCCGTGGCCCCAGACGCAGCGCTTGAAGTCGCGCGTCGAGGACATGAAGGCGCGGTCGGCCTCGTCGAGCTTCAGCGCGTGGTCGCCCATCTCCTCGCGGCTGAACATCGGCAGCGCCTCGAGGATCAGCTCGCGCACGTCGACGTCGTTCAGCCAGTTGTCGAGGTCGAAATTGTAGCCCTGCCGCTCGAGGTCGTTGGCGAACACGGCCCACTGGTCGATCAGCTCCTGCAGGTCGGCGACGTCGGGCGGGCCGGGCGGCGGAGGCGGCTTCATTCGCGTCCCCGCTCGGCCTGGCGGCGGTAGTAGCGCTCGCCGTCGTTGGGCTTGAAGAAGGTGCGGATGACGCCGCTGGGGTTGAAGGCGATGAAGGCGCCGGTGTCGCGGTCGAAGCGCGTGATGACGCCGTCCTTTCGCACCGTCTCCAGGATCGGCCCGCCGACGCGCGCGTCGCGCAGGAGCTGCGCCTGCCGGAGATAGTCGTGCTTGGTGATGCGGCCGAATTCGGCGCCGTGCTTCTCGTAATGTTCGTCGAGGCGGCGCTGGTCGGCGAAGCCGACGCTGGTGCCCCAGCCCGGCGGCGCCTCGCGCGCCGCGGCCGATGCCGCGGGGGCCGGGACCGTCTCGCGCACGACCTCGCGTCCGCGATCGGGAAGGCTCAGCCAGTAGACAAGGATCGCGGCCGCCGCCAGCGCCGCCATCAGCAGGCGGCGCCACGGCAGGCCGCCCGCGCGGCCGTTCATGGCGCTATTGTGCGCCACCCTTGAACCAGCGCGCAATCATGCGGCGCTCGGCGTCGGTCATCTCCGTCATGTTGCCGGGCGGCATGACGCGCGAGGCGGCGGCCTGCTGATTGATGGCGGCCGCCATGGCGTGGATCTGCGAGGGCGTCTCGAGCAGGATGCCCTTGGGCGGCGCGAGGAAGCCCTCCTGCGTCGGCTTCGCCGCATGGCACGACACGCAGCGCGCCTGGATGATCGGCTGGACCTGGTCGAACGCCACCGGTCCGCCGCCATCGGCGCTCGGCCGCGGCAGCGCCGCCAGTGCGGTGATCGCCAGCATCACGAAGCCGGCCGCCAGCACGAGCGGGTTCTGGTTGCCCTTGTGGCGCTGCACGAACCAGACGCGGATCAGGGCGCCGGCGATCGAGATCAGGATCAGCAGGACCCAGTTCCACTCGTGGCCGTAGAGGCCCGCGTAGTGGTTGCTGATCATCGTGAACAGGACGGGCAGGGTGAAGTAGGTGTTGTGCACCGAACGCTGCCGGCCCATCAGCCCGTACTTCGGATCGGGAATGCGGCCTTCTTCCTTGGCCTTCACCAACTCGCGCTGGCCGGGGATGATCACGAAGTAGACGTTCAGCACCATGATGGTGCCGAGCATGGCGCCGAAATGGATGTAGGCGCCGCGGCCGGAGAAGATGTGGCAGAGCGCCCAGGCCGAGACGACGCAGTAGAGGAAGATCAGCCCGCCCAGGACTACCTCGTCGTCGCCGAAGGCCGACCGGCACAGCCAGTCGTAGACCAGCCAGCCCAGCACCAGGAAGCCCAGCCCGATGGCGATGGCCTGGGTCTTCGTCAGTTGCATGACGGCCGGATCGATCAGCGCGATCTCAGCGCCATAGTAGTAGACAAGGCAAAGCAGGAAGAAGCCGGTGATCAGCGTCGTGTAGGCTTCCCACTTGAACCAGTGCAGCTCGGGCGGCAGCCGTTCCGGCGCCAGGGTGAACTTCTTGGCCGTGTAGAAGCCGCCACCGTGGACCGCCCAGACCTCGCCGCCGATCCCCTTGGCGGCGTCGGCCGGGTCGAGCGGCTTGTGCAGGTGGTTGTCCAGCCAGATGAAATAGAAGGACGCGCCGATCCAGGCGATGCCCACGATCATGTGAGCCCAGCGCAGTACCAGATTCAGCCAATCCAAGACGAAAGCGGCGTCCATGACCTGTCGTACCGCCTTGCCGGGCATGCCCTCAAGGCGGTAAATCGCCCCTTCGACTGGTAACCAAGCGAATTCTGAGGGGAAACGAAATGTCGGCTCTGGACCTTCCGGCGGGCGTGACGATCGACGGCGCCATCAAGCCGGGCTTCGAAAAGGTGCTCACAAAGGAGGCAGTGGCCTTCGTCGCCGACCTGCAGCGCAAGTTCAATGCCCGCCGCGAGGAGCTGCTGGCGGCCCGCGTCGAGCGCCAGAAGCGTCTCGATGCCGGCGAGAAACCGGACTTCCTGAAGGAGACGGCCAAGATCCGCGAGAGCGACTGGACCGTGGCGCCGCTGCCCAAGGACATTCTCGACCGTCGCGTCGAGATCACCGGGCCGGTCGACCGCAAGATGATCATCAACGCGCTGAACTGCGGCGCCAACGTCTTCATGGCCGACTTCGAGGACGCCTCGACGCCGACCTGGGCCAACATGGTCGAGGGCCAGTTCAACCTGGCCGACGCAGTGCGCCGCCAGATCGACTATGTCGATCCCAACAACGGCAAGGCCTACAAGCTGAACGACAAGACGGCCGTGCTGTTCGTCCGTCCGCGCGGCTGGCACCTGCTTGAGAAGCACATGCTGGTCGACGGCAAGCCGATGTCGGGCTCGCTGTTCGATTTCGGCTTCTACTTCTTCCACAACGCCAAGGAAGCGCTCAGCCGCGGCACCGGGCCGTACTTCTACCTGCCGAAGATGGAGAGCCATCTCGAGGCGCGTTTGTGGAACGACGTGTTCGTGGCAGCGCAGAACGCGCTTGGCGTGCCGCAGAAGTCGATCAAGGCCACCGTGCTGATCGAGACCATCCTCGCCACCTTCGAGATGGACGAGATCCTGTGGGAGCTGAAGGATCACTCGGCCGGCCTCAACTGCGGCCGCTGGGACTACATCTTCTCCTTCATCAAGAAGTTCCGTGAGCAGGAGTGGGCGGTGCTGCCGGATCGCGGCACGGTCGGCATGACCTCGCACTTCCTGCGCTCCTACAGCCAGCTCGTGATCAAGACCTGCCATCGCCGCGAAGTGCACGCGATGGGCGGCATGGCGGCGCAGATTCCGATCAAGAACGATCCCAAGGCCAACGACGAGGCGATGGGCCGTGTCCATGCCGACAAGAAGCGCGAGGCCGGCGACGGCCACGACGGCACCTGGGTTGCCCATCCCGGTCTCGTGCCGATCGCCAAGGCCGAGTTCGACGCCGTGATGAAGGAGCCGAACCAGATCGCCCGCAAGCGCCAGGACGTGCACGTGACGCCGGCCGACCTGATCACCATGCCGGCCGGTCCGAAGACCGAGGCCGGCCTGCGCCAGAACGTGGCCGTCGGCATCGGCTACGTCGAGGCCTGGCTGCGTGGCATCGGCTGCGTGCCGCTGTTCAACCTGATGGAAGACGCCGCCACCGCTGAGATCAGCCGTGCGCAGGTCTGGCAGTGGGTGCGCCACAACCAGAAGCTCGACGACGGCCGTGCCATCACCAAGGACCTCGTGCGCCAGATCGTGCGCGAGGAGAACGACAAGGTGAAGGCGCAGATGGGCGAGGCGGCCTACGCCAAGGGCCGCTACGAGGACGCCGCCCAGCTCATGATCGACCTGGTCGAGCAGCCGCAGTTCTATGAGTTCCTGACCCTGCCGGCCTACGATCGCATCATCGCCGACGAGAAGAAGGCAGCGGCCTGAGGAAACGACGATGGTCCAGAGCGTTTACGACGTTACCTCCGCGGGCAAGCCCGATGCGCCGGCGATCGGCGCGCCGGGCAGGCCCTGGCTCACCTATGGCGGTTTGAAGAAGCTCACCGACGATACGCTGGCGGTGTTGAACGGCATCGGCATCGGCCGCGGCGACCGCGTCGCCATGGTCGTCCCGAACGGACCCGAGATGGCGTCCTCGTTCATCGCGGTGGCGGCCGGCACCATCTCGGCGCCGCTCAACCCCGCCTATCGCGGCGACGAGTTCGAGTTCTATCTCGATGATCTCAAGCCCAAGGCCTGCATCGTGCAGAAGGGCGTCGACAGCCCGGTGCGCGCGATGGCCGCGAAGGTGGGCGTGCCGCTGATCGAGCTGGTGCCGACCGAGGGGGCGCCGGCCGGCGTCTTCACGCTCGACGTCTCGGCGCTGAAGCCCGGCAAGGCTGCCAAGACCGGTCCGTCGACGGGCGACGAGGGCGCGCTGGTGCTGCACACGTCGGGCACCACGGCGCGGCCCAAGATCGTGCCGCTGTCGACCGCCAACCTCGCGGCCTCGGCACGCCACATCGCGGCCTCGCTGTCGCTCAAGGCGAACGACCGTTGCCTCAACATCATGCCGCTGTTCCACATCCACGGGCTGATTGCCGCGACCCTGTCGTCGCTCGGCGCCGGTGCCGCCGTGTCGTGCACGCCGGGCTTCAACGCGCTGCGCTTCTTCGCGTGGCTCGAGGAGGTGAAGCCCACCTGGTACACGGCCGTGCCGACCATGCACCAGGCGATCCTGGGCCGCCTGCGTGGCAACGCTGAAGCCGCCAAGGCCGCGAAGCTCCGCTTCATCCGCTCCTCATCGGCGTCGCTGCCGCCGCAGGTCATGGGCGAGCTCGAAGAGGCGTTCGGCTGCCCCGTCATCGAGGCCTACGGCATGACCGAGGCCAGCCATCAGATGGCGTCGAACGCGCTGCCGCCCGGCAAGCGCAAGCCCGGCGCGGTCGGCCTGCCGGCCGGCCCGAAGATCGCCATCATGGACGATGCCGGCAACATGCTGCCGCAGGGCACGATCGGCGAGGTCGTGATCCAGGGCCCGAACGTGACGGCGGGATACGACAACAACCCCGATGCCAACCTCAAGGCCTTCGCCAGCGGCTGGTTCCGCACCGGCGACCAGGGCCGCTTCGACGAGGACGGCTACCTGTTCCTCACCGGCCGCCTCAAGGAGATCATCAACCGCGGTGGCGAGAAGATCAGCCCGATCGAGATCGACACGATCCTGATGGATCATCCCTCAGTCGAGCAGTGCGTCACCTTCGCGATCCCGCATCCCAAGCTCGGCGAGGAAGTGGGCGCGGTGGTCGTGCTGCGCGGCGGCACCGAGTGCACGGAGCGCGAGCTGCGCGATTTCGTGGCGGCGCGCGCCGCCGACTTCAAGGTACCGCGCAAGGTCGTGTTCGTGACCGAGATTCCCAAGGGCGCCACCGGCAAGCTGCAGCGCATCGGTCTCGCGGCGAAGCTCGGTCTCGGCGAGGCGACGGCTTGACGTCGATCTGCGTTTTCGGCGCCGGCGCGATCGGCGGCCTGATGGCCGCAAAACTCGAGATGGCCGGCGTGCCGGTCACCGTCGTGGCGCGCGGGCCGCACTACGACGCCATGCTCGCCAAGGGTCTTGTGCTGCGCTCCGACGGCAAGGAGACGGTCACCTATCCCAAGGTCGAGCTCGACCCGAAGGATGTCGGCCCGCAGGACTATCTCGTGCTGACGCTCAAGGCGCACTCGCTGTTGCCCGCGATGGCGCAGCTCAAGCCGCTGATCGGGCCCAACACGACGGTCGTCGCCGCGATCAATGGCGTGCCCTGGTGGTACACCTACAAGCTCGGCGGCGAGTTCGAGGGCAAGAGGGTCGACGCGGTCGATCCCGACGGTGCGGTTTCGGCCGGCCTGCCGCCCGCGCAGGCCGTGCATGCCATCGTCTATCCCGCGGCCGACGTGGCCCAGCCGGGCGTCATCGAGCACACCTACGGCGATCGCTTCACGCTCGGCGAGCCGGACGGTTCCAAGAGCGAGCGCGTGTCGAAGTTCGCCGAGCTGCTGATGAAGGCGGGCTTCAAGGCGCCGATCCGGCCGCGCATCCGCGACGAGCTCTGGATCAAGCTCTGGGGCAACATGGCCTTCAACCCGGTGAGCGCGTTGACCGGCGCCACGCTCGACAAGGTGCTGGCCGATCCCGGCACACACGCGACCTGCCGCGCGATGATGGTCGAGGGCCAGGCAGTGGCCGAGAAGCTCGGCGTCAAGTTCGCGATCGGCGTCGACAAGCGCCTGGCGGGTGGTGCCGAAGTGGGCGCGCACAAGACCTCGATGCTGCAAGACCTCGAGAAGGGCCGGCCGCTCGAGATCGAGGCGCTGCTGGGTGCCGTTGTCGAAATGTCACAATGGGTCGGCGTCGACATGCCGATCAGCCGCTCAGTGCTCGCCCTGGTGCGGCAGCGGGCGGCCATGCGCTAAACTGCGCGCATGGAAAAAGTCGATCTCGTCTTCGATCCTGACAATGCCAAGGCCGCCGAGTATGTGCGCGACCGGTTGTCGTCGTTCAATGCCGCACGTACGGGCGATGAGAGCTACTACCCCTGCCACATCTTCCTGAAGGGGAAGAAGAACGAAACGCTGGGCGGGCTGCTGGGCTATGTCTGGGGTAGCTGGCTGTTCGTCGCCATCCTCTGGGTCGACGAGGCGCTGCGCGGCAAAGGGCATGCGACGAAGCTGATGGACGTGGCCAAAGACTATGCGCGCCAGCGCAAATGCCATTCGGCCTATCTGGATACCCATTCGTGGCAGGCGCGCCCGTTCTACGAGAAGCGCGGCTATGAGGTGTTCGCCACGCTCGACGGCTTCCCCGGCGAACACAAGAAGTTCTTCCTGAAGAAGAAGCTCTAGCCGACTTCCTTCAGCTTCTTGTCGATGGCGAGCAGGTCCTGCCAGCTCTGTCGCTTGCTCGCGGGCGTGCGCAGCAGATAGGCGGGGTGGAAGGTCGGCATGGTCGGGATCTCCGTGCCGTCCGCCAGACGATAGCCTGCCCACTTGCCGCGCAGCCGCATGATGCCTTCGGTGGTGTCGAGCACGGCCTTGGCAGAGACGCCGCCGGCCAGCACCAGCACCTTCGGCCGCACCAGCTCGATGTGGCGGCGCGTGAAGGCGAGGCACATCGCCTGCTCGGCGAGCGTCGGCGTGCGGTTACCCGGCGGCCGCCAGAACAGGATGTTGGTGATGTAGAAGCCGCCCTCGCGGGTGAGGCCGATCGCCGCCATCATGCGGTCCATGAGCTGACCGCTCACGCCCACGAACGGCTTGCCGATCCGGTCCTCGTCGGCGCCGGGCGCTTCTCCCACCACCATGACGCGCGCATCCGGCGTGCCGTCGGCGAACACGGTGTTCTTCGCGGTGCGCTTCAGTGCGCAGCCCTCGAAGGCGCCCACCGCGGCCTCGAGCTCGGCGATCGTGTTGCAGCCTTCGGCGAGTGCGCGCGCATCCTCAACGAGCTGCGGCGATTCGAGTGGCACCGGCGGGCGCGGCGCGGCGGCGACAGGCGCGCGGATCGGCGTCGGTGCGGCCGGCCTTGCAGGCGACGGCGCTTGCGTCGCGGCGACGGCGGCCGGCGGCGGTATGGCGAAGCGGTCGATCGGCTCCTCGCCGATCGTCTCGTCGATGCCGTGATCGACGTACCAGCGCAGCAGCGCGGCGGCGTCTTCGGGCGCGAGGTAGGCCTCGGTCATCCGAGGCCTTTCACGAACGCCGCCAGCATGGGCGCCCACATCGCTGCATCGGCGTGGCTCGCCATATGTCCCTTCTCGGAGGGCATCTCGACATAGGTGAGGTCGACGCCGGCCTTGCGCATGTCGAGCGCGTGAGCGGCGCAGGCCGTAAGGTCGAACAGCTTGTCGGTCTTGGAGATCACGTACAGGACCTTGGCCTGCTTGAGCTTGTCGTACTGCTTGGTGATGTCGAAGCCGTCGATCGCGCGCCGCAGCGTCACGAGCGAATGGCCGTCGTAGATCTTCGCCCAGCCCTTCGCCGCCACCTTGGCTTCCGCCTCGGCCTGGCCGTAGTTCAGCAGCGTCTCGTAGCGGATCTGCTCCAATGTGCCTGCGATGCCGCCATTCTCGTAGTACCAGCCGCCGTTCCAGTTGGGATCGCTTGCCAGCCGCTTCTCCAGCGCCTCGAGACCGCCCGCGCGGGACGGCGCGCGCGGCGCCGTGACGGACGCGGCGATGCCCTTCATGAAGCCGGGATACGAGGCGGCCCACTGGAAGGACTGGAAGCCGCCCATCGACGGGCCGACCACGGCGACGAGGCTCTTCAGCCCGAGCGAATCGACCAGGAGCTTCTGGCTCGCGACCATGTCGCGCAAGGTGATGTGGGGGAAAGTCGGGCCGTAGACCTTGCCGGTGCTGGGGTCGATGCAGTTGGCGCCAGTGCTGCCGTGCGCGGAGCCCAGCGCATTCACAGAGACGACGAAGTGTCGGTCAGTGTCGATCGCCTTGCCCGGGCCGATCAGCCCGTCGAACCAGCCCGCCGCGCCCTCGGTGACGCCGCGTCCCTGCTTGCCGGGCGCATTCTTGCCTGCTGCGTGATGGCTCGACGTGTAGCCGTGCACGACGAGGATGGCGTTGTCCTTTGCTGCACTCAGAGTGCCGTAGGTTTCGTAGGCGAGTTCGAGCGCGGGCAGGACCTGGCCGTTCTCCAGCCGGAAATCGCGCGCTGAGAAGGTCTTGCTCTCGATTCCGGTCAACTCTGCCACGGGAATTCCCCTTTTGAGCGGGTGGCGATCTAGCCCCCGACAGGCTATCTAAATCAAAGGATTGCCGTCGGACAGGCGCGCGTCCATCGGGAAAAGGCACTGCAGAGCGAGACGACAGGTATGACGCGCGAGGCGATGGAATATGACGTGGTGATCGTCGGTGGCGGCCCGGCCGGGCTGTCGGCAGCGATCCGTCTGAAGCAGCTCGCCGCCGAGCGCAATCACGAGGTTTCCGTCTGCGTCCTGGAGAAGGGCTCGGAGCTCGGCGCCCACATCCTCTCGGGCGCCGTCGTCGATCCGATCGGCCTCAATGAATTGATCCCCGACTGGAAGGAGAAGGGCGCGCCGCTCGAGACCCAGGTCTCGGACGACCAGTTCCTGTTCCTCACCAAGGGCGGCTCCTACCGCTTCCCCAATTTCCTGATGCCGCGGCTGATGAACAACCACGGCAACTACATCGTCAGCCTGGGCGAAGTCTGCCGCTGGCTCGGCCAGCAGGCCGAGGCGCTGGGCGTCGAGATCTATCCCGGCTTCGCCGCCGCCGAGGTGCTCTACAACGAGGACGGCTCGGTGAAGGGCGTCGCCACCGGCGACATGGGTATCGCCAAGGACGGGACGCACAAGGACAGCTACACGCCCGGCATGGAGCTGCACGCCAAGTACACGCTGATCGGCGAAGGCGTGCGCGGCTCGCTCGCCAAGCAGCTCATGTCGAAGTTCGACCTGCGCGACGGCGTCGATCCGCAGAAGTTTGGCATCGGCATCAAGGAGCTATGGCAGGTCGATCCCGCGAATTTCCGCAAGGGCCTGGTCGTCCACACGCAGGGCTGGCCGCTGTCGGAGACCGACACCGCGGGCGGCTCGTTCATGTATCACTTCGGCGACAACCTGGTCGCCATCGGCCTCGTGGTGCATCTCTCCTACGAGAACCCGTATCTGTCGCCGTTCGACGAGTTCCAGCGCTTCAAGACGCATCCCGACGTCGCCAAGTACCTTAAGGGCGGCAAGCGGCTGGTCTACGGCTCGCGCGCCATCACCGAGGGCGGCCAGCAGTCGATCCCGAAGCTCACCTTCCCGGGCGGCGCGCTGATCGGCTGTTCGGCGGGCTTCGTCAACGTGCCGCGCATCAAGGGCAGCCACAACGCGATCAAGAGTGGCATGCTCGCCGCAGAAGCCGCGTTCGAGGCATTGGCTGGCGGCAAGACCGGCGGCGACGAGCTGATCGCCTACCCGGTGAAGCTCAAGGCATCGTGGCTCTGGAAGGACCTCGACAAGGTGCGCAACGTGAAGCCTGCGCTGAAGTGGGGCACCACGCTCGGCACGCTCTACGGCGGCATGGACATGTGGCTGCACGACCTCGGCATCCGCGTGCCATGGACGCTACGGCACCACAAGGCCGACCATGAGTGCCTGCGGCCGGCCAGCGAGTTCCAGCCGATCCAGTATCCCAAGGCAGACGGCGTGATCTCCTTCGACAAGCTCTCCTCGGTGTTCCTGTCGAACACCAACCACGAGGAGGATCAGCCGGTTCACCTGAAGCTGCGCGATCCGTCGATCCCGATCGCCGTCAACCTGCCGCTCTACGCCGAGCCCGCGCAACGTTACTGCCCGGCCGGCGTCTACGAGGTGGTGACCGCCGACAACGGCCAGCCACGCTTCCAGATCAACGCGCAGAATTGCGTGCACTGCAAGACGTGCGACATCAAGGATCCCGCGCAGAACATCGACTGGTCGGTGCCGGAAGGCGGCGGCGGTCCCAATTACCCCAACATGTGAGACGCATGCGACGCACCCCTCTCGCGCTGCTCTCGGCAGCGCTTCTCCTTCTTCCCGTCGCGGTCCAGGCCCAGCAGCGGCCGCAACAGCAGCAGAACCGGCCACAGACGCAGCCGGCGCCGCGACTGGCGCCGATCTCGCTGTCGGGCCGCTACCTCGCCGCCCGCGTCGGCGAGCAGGACCATGACTACGATGCGGCCGCCGACCAGCTCGACCAGGCGCTGCTGCAGACGCCGAACGATCCCGACCTGATCTACGGCGCGTTCCGGCTGCGCCTCTATGCTGGCCGGTTCGACTCCGCGATCGAGCTCGCGCCGGCGGTGCTGCGGGCGCGACCGGGCGACGGCTTCGCCAACCTGGCGCTTGCCGTACAGGCGATCAAGAAGGGCGACTACAAGGCGGCCGAGCAGCAGCTCGCCCGCATCGGCGCGGAGAACCAGCTCGGTGCGCTGCGTGAATATGTGATGGCGTGGCTCAAGGCCGGCGAGAAGGACTTCGCCGCCTCGCGTGCTTTCCTCGCGCGCCTGAAGCCCGCTGCCGGCGAGCGCGCGGAGGCGCCGTCGCTGGTGATCGAGGCGCAGATCGACGAGATGGCGGGCGACAAGGCGGCGGCCGAGGCGAAGTACCGCCGCGCCGCGTCGCTCGACCGCAACGGGCTACGGACCACCGTGGCCGTGGCCGAGGGCCTGCGCCGTCTCGGCAAGGACGCCGACGCCCGCGAGCTGCTGCGGACCTACGGCACCAAGTACAGCGACTCCGTGGTCATGGACGGGCTGATGGGTCCCAACGCCCCGATGCCCAAGCCGCCGTCGCCGGCCTCGGGCATCGCCGAGATCCTGTTCGACATCGGCGGTATCCTGGGTTCCGATCCGCGCGCCCAGCGCACCGACCTCTCGCTGATCTTCTACCAGCTCGCCACGACGCTGAAGCCCGACCAGGATTTCGGATGGCTGATGATCGCGGGCCTCTACGAGCAGTTCCAGCAGATCCCCAAGGCGATCGCAGCGCTGGGCAAGATCGGTCCGACCTCGCCGCTCTACTGGCAGGCACGCCTGCGCACCGCGGCGCTCGACGCCCAGCAGGACAAGTTCGACCAGGCCGTCTCGCGGCTGAAGGCGCTGGTCGCCGAGAAGCCCGAGCGCATCGACGCAGCGCTGACGCTCGCCGACCTGCTGCGCGGCAAGGAGAAGTGGGCCGACGCGGTCGCCGCCTACGACACCGCGATCTCGCGCCTGAAGAACCCCGAGGATCGCCACTGGCAGATCTACTTCGGCCGCGGCATCGTGCTCGAGCGCACCAAGAACTGGCCGAAGGCCGAGCTCGACATGAAGAAGGCGCTCGAGCTCTCGCCCGAGCAGCCCTATGTGCTGAACTACCTCGGCTACAGCTGGATCGACCAGGGCCTGCACCTGCAGGAAGGCATGAAGATGCTGGAGCGCGCCACCGAGCTCCGGCCCGACGACGGCGCCATCACCGACTCGGTCGGCTGGGCCTACTACCGGCTCGGTCAGTTCGAGAAATCCGTCGAGTGGCTGGAGCGCGCGATCGAGCAGAAGGGCGACGACGCCACCATCACCGAGCATCTCGGCGATGCCTACTGGCACGTCGGCCGCAAGCGCGAGGCGCGCTTCCAGTGGGACCGCGCGCTGCACCAGAAGCCCGACAAGGATCGTCTGCCGATCCTCAAGGACAAGCTCGAGAACGGGCTGAACGCCGGCAACGACAAGCCGACCGTCTACGAGAAGGCCGCCGACACCAAGCAAGGCGGCTGAACGGGGGCAACGGGGCGTGCCGCTCGCCCGTGCCAAGGTCAATCTCTGGCTGAACGTCGTCGGCCGCCGCGCCGACGGATATCACCTGCTCGACTCGCTGGTCGCCTTCACCGATCTCGCCGACGAGGTCGAAGTCGCGGCCGCCTCTGATCTGTCGCTTGCAATCGATGGGCCGGGCGCTCGGTCGCTCGAGGCGGAAGCCGACAATCTCGTGCTCAAGGCCGCGCGCCTGCTCGCCGGCCGCGCCGGCATCGCGCCGCGCGCCGCGATCCGGCTCGTGAAGCGCATCCCCGTCGCGGCGGGCCTCGGGGGCGGCTCGGCCGATGCGGCGGCGACCCTGCGCGCGCTGGTCGAGCTGTGGCGCATCGCGATGCCCGAGGAGGAACTGTTCGATCTCGCGGCCGAGCTGGGCGCCGACGTGCCGATGTGCCTCGCCGGCAAGCCGGCCCTGGTGTCGGGCATCGGCGAGCGGCTGGCGCCGTCGCCGGCGTTGCCGGCCTCGGCGATCCTGCTCGTCAATCCGGGCGTGCCGCTGCCGACGCCGTCGGTATTCGC
>SCVT01000465.1 GCA_004296815.1 Reyranella sp.
TGCGGATGATGCACCGCATCGATTCCGGCAGCACCGACAAGGCGATGGCGTTGCTGAAGCTCGTCGGCCTCACGGGCTTCGAGCGCAAGACGCCGCGCGAACTGTCGGGCGGCATGCAGCAACGCGTCGCGATCTGCCGCGCGCTGGTGCACGATCCCGACATCCTGCTCATGGACGAGCCGTTCGGTGCCCTCGATGCGCTGACGCGCGAGGAAATGACCATGGAATTGCTCCGGATCTGGAGCGAGAAGCCCAAGACCGTGCTGTTCGTCACGCATTCCATCACCGAGGCGGTGGTGCTGGCCGACCGCGTGGTGGTGATGTCGCCGCGCCCCGGCCGTATCGCCGAAGTGATCGACATCGGCCTGCCGCGTCCGCGCAGCTTCGAGACCGAGTCGGCGCCGGAGTTCCACGAAGCCAGCCTGCGCATCCGCAAGCTCATCTACGGGAGCCGCCATGTCGGTCCAGGCCGCGCCGCCGCTTGAGACGCCGCAGAAGGCGGCGCCTCCCAGGAAGAAGCGCGGCGCCGCGCTCTACGAGGTCGTGGTGCCGCTGCTCGCCACCATCGCGGCCTTCGTCGTGTGGGAGGGGATCTGCCGCGTCTTCAAGGTGCCGGCCTATCTCGTGCCGGCGCCCAGCGAGATCTGGAACGAGACGATGGCGATCGGCTCCACAGTCGCCGGCCATTCGATGGCGACGCTCAAGACCGTGATGCTGGGCTTCATCGTGTCGATCCTGATCAGCCTTCCGCTCGCGGTGGTGCTGACGGCCTCGCCCGCGATCGCGGCGGCGGTCTATCCGTTCCTCGTGTGGACGCAGTCGATCCCCAAGGTGGCGCTGGCGCCGATCCTGGTGGTGCTGCTCGGCACCAACGAGCTGCCGCGCATCGTGATCACGGTGCTGGTGGCCTTCTTCCCGCTGGTGATCTCGATCGCGACCGGACTGCTCTCGGTGCCGCCGGAGCTGATCGAGCTCAGCCGCTCGTGTCGTGCGTCGAAACTCTCCGAGCTGCTGCGCATCCGGCTGCCCTATGCGATCCCGTTCATCTTCGCCGGCCTCAAGGTCGCGATCTCGCTCGCCGTGGTGGGTGCGGTGGTGGCGGAGTTCGTCAACGCCGACGCGGGGCTGGGTTTCCTGATCCAGACCTCGACGGCGTTCTTCAAGGTGCCGGTGGCGTTCGGGGCGCTTATCATCCTGTCGGTGATGGGCGTCGTGCTGTTCCAGATCGTGGTGATCGCCGAGCGGGTGTTCTTCCCGTGGTCGAGCAGCAACACGACGCCGGGCGTTTGATCGGAGG
Source organism: Reyranella sp. (assembly GCA_004296815.1). Classification (GTDB taxonomy): domain Bacteria; phylum Pseudomonadota; class Alphaproteobacteria; order Reyranellales; family Reyranellaceae; genus Reyranella. The sequence goes on from SCVT01000465.1 coordinate 1,298, forward strand.
AAATGACATGGCGAAGGCGCCGATGACCGTGATCCGCGGCGGGCGGGTGGTCGACATCAAGGGGCACAGCGCGCCCAAGGCCGACATCCTGGTGAAGGGCGACACGATCGTGGAGATCGGCGCGCGCGTCTCGGCGCCGTCGGACGCCAAGGTGATCGACGCCAAGGACAGGCTGCTGCATCCCGGCCTGATCAACGGCCACACCCACAGCCACGGCAACCTCGCCAAGGGCATGGTCGACCGCGTGACGCTCGAGTTGCTGCTGACGGCGGGTCCGTGGATGAGCGGGGCGCGCACGCTCGAGGACAAGTACCTCTCGAGCCTGATCGGCGCGGCCGAGATGGTGATGAAGGGCTGCACCGCAGCCTACGATCTCGCGGCCGAGTTCCCGATGCCGACGTTCGAGGGGCTGCAGGCGATCGGGCAAGCCTACGCGGACATCGGCATGCGCGCGATGCTGGCGCCGATGGTGGCCGACACCAGCTTCTTCCAGGCGATCCCGGGCCTGATGGAGCAGCTGCCGCCGGCGCTGCAGAAGGAGGTCGAGGCCTATCAACTGGCGCCCTTCAAGGCGAGCGTGGCGCAGATGAAGAAGGCGCTGCATGGCTGGAAGCTCGACGCCAAGGGCGTGCATCTCGCCGTGGCGCCCACCATCCCGCACCATTGCAGCCGCGACTTCCTGCTGGCCTGCCTCAAGCTCGCGAAGGACTACGACACCGGCCTGCACAGCCACGTCTCGGAATCGAAGGTCCAGGTCGTGGCGGGATACAAGCTCTACGGCTCCTCGCTCACGGCCTACATGGATTCGCTGGGCCTCGTCGGGGAGAAGTTCACCGTGGGCCACGGCGTATGGCTCGACGGCGACGACATGAAGCTGCTCGGCGACAAGGGCGCCTCGGTCTCGCACAATCCGGGCTCCAACATGGTGCTGGGCAACGGCATCGCCGACATGCGCGGCATGCTCGACGCCAAGGTGAACGTGGGCATCGGCACCGATGGCGCGTCCTGCTCGGACAATCAGAACATGTACGAGAACATCCGGCTGGCCTCGATGGTGTCGAAGGTGCAGGGGCCGGACAATCGCAAGTGGATCCGCACCGACGAGGTGCTGCATGCCGCGACCGCCGGCAGCGCCCGGGCACTCGGCCTCGGCGGCAAGATCGGCAAGCTCGAGCCCGGCTACAAGGCCGACATCGTCTTCCTCGACCTGGGCCACATCAACTGGATCCCGTTCAACGATCCGGTGAACCAGATCGTGCACACCGAGGACGGCTCGGCCGTGCACTCCGTCATGATTGCCGG
>SCVT01000466.1 GCA_004296815.1 Reyranella sp.
ATGGCTGCAGGCCGACAGCACGACCAGGCCCTTGCCGCGCACGTTGAAGGCGAGGAAGCGCTCGTCCCACAGCATCTCGTCGGGCTCCCAGCCCTTGCCGTCCAGGGTGCGGCGATGCTGGCCCGGCAGGCCGGGCTCGAAGCCGCTGTTGCGCGGAATCTCGCCGCTCACATAGACGCTGTTGTCGACCGCGAGCTGCGGCTCGCGCGTGGAGATCACCCGGCCGCCCTGCATCTCGAGCGCGGCCGCCGACGGAACGTCCTCCATCGGCCGGAACGAGCCGTCGGGCAGCTTGCTGCCGCGGCTGCGGAACATATCGGGATGCATGTAGCAGGCGACCTCGCGACCGCCGTTGCGGTCCCGGATGAGCTGCAGCGCGCGCAACATGGCGCCGCCATGGTCCCAGTGACCGTGGCTCAGCACGATCGCCTCGACCGGGCCGACATCGACGCCGAGCCGCGAGACGTTCTGCTCGAACACGCCGTCTTCCGGCCCGGTGTCGAACAGCACGGTGCGCACGGTGTCGCCGCGGCGGATGGTCAGCAGGCAGGAGAGCCCGTGCGCGGCGCAACAGAGGCAAGCGCCGCCCAGCACCCAGGCCGCACCACGCCGGCGGCCGAGGCCCATCAGCTCGGTCTCGACGAATGACGGCACCGAGGAGAGCGAGTCGCTCACATTGTCGACCAGGATGCTGACGTCGACGGAGTCGACCTCGACGAGACTGGTCATGGACGCACCTCGATCAGCAGGTTGCCGAGCTTGTCCTGTCGCACCTTGTCGCCCGGCTCGACCACTGTCGTGCAATCGAGCTGCTCCAGGATCGCCGGACCGGTGAACACCGCGTCGAGCGGCAGCTTCTCGCGGGCATAGACCGGCGTCTGCTGCCAGCCGTCGGCGAACCACACGCGACGCTCGCCCGACTTGGCGGCGACCAGCGTCGGCGCGCGCTCCGTGGCGGCGAGCGCGCCGAGCGAGATCTCCGGCCGCACGCCGATCACGGCGGTATGCAGGTTGACCAGCACCGGCGGAATCTCGGCCAGTTCGATGCCGAAGCGGCGGAAGTAAGCGGCGGCGAACGCCTTGTGCAGCCCGGCGACGCCGATGGCCGCGCTGTCGACGCCGACGGAGAGGATGTGACTTTGGCCCTGGAACTGCATGTCGGCGGTGAGCACGCGGCGCAGCTCGCGCACCGGCACGCCCTCGCGCTCGATCGTCGCCTCGCCCTCGGCCGCCTGCTCGGCATAGATCGCGGCCACCGCCGCATCGTCGACCATCGACAAAGGCTTGTTCACGGTACGCACATAGTCGTGGCGCAGGTCGGCCACGACGCAGCCCAGCGCGTTGGTGATGCCGGGCCTAGCCGGCACCAGCACGGTAGGGATGCCGAGTTCGCGCGCCAGCGCCGTGGCATGCAGCGGGCCCGCGCCGCCGAAGGCGAACAGCGCGAAGTCGCGCGGATCGTGGCCGCGCGACAGCGAGACCAGGCGGATGGCGCCGGCCATGCGGTCGTTGGCGATGCGCAGGATGGCGGCGGCGGCGGCCTCGGCGTCGAGGCCGAGGCGCTTGCCCACCTTCTCCAGCGCCAGCTCGCGCACGCGGTCCAGGGTCACCTTGTTGTCGACGCCGAGCAGCCGGTCGGGATTGAGCCGGCCCAGGATCAGGTTGGCGTCGGTGATGGTGGGTTCGGTGCCGCCGCGGCCGTAGCAGATCGGCCCCGGCCGCGCGCCGGCGCTCTCCGGACCGACCCGCAGCATGCCCGCGGCATCGACCGAGGCGATCGAGCCGCCGCCGGCACCGATCGTGTGCACGTCGACCATCGGCACGTGGATCGGCATCGCATATTCGAGCTCGAGCTCGCCCGAGACCTGCGGCACCGCATCCTCGATCAGCCCGACGTCGGTCGAGGTGCCGCCCATGTCGTAGGTGATGAGATCGGGGTGGCCCGAGGCACGGCCGGTATAGGCCGCCGCCATCACGCCCGAGGCGGGACCCGACATCACCGTGTTGACCGCGGCCTCCGCGATGAGCTGGGAGGAGATCGTGCCGCCATTGCCCTGCATCACCAGCAGGTCGCGGTCGAAGCCCTTGGCCGACAGCTCGGTGCGCAGCCGCGACAGGTAACGGTCGAGCACCGGCTGCACCGAGGCGTTGACCGCCGCCGTCACGCCACGCTCGTATTCTCGATACTCCGACAGGATCGCGTGGCCCGCCGTAACGTACTTGTTGGGCCAGAGGCTGCGCACGATCTCGGCGGCGCGGCGTTCGTGCGTCGAGTTGATGTAGCTGTGCAGGAAATGGATGACGACGGCCTCGCAGCCCGCCGCCAGCAGCTTCTTCGCGGCGTCGGCGACGGCTGCCTCGTCGAGCGGCGTCAGCACCTTGCCGTCGGCGTCCATGCGCTCCGGCACTTCAAGCCGCACTTCACGGTCGATTACCGGCACGAACGTGCCGCGCAAGCCGTAGGGTTGCGGCCGCGTGCGACGGCCGAGCTCCAGCACGTCGCGAAAGCCCCTGGTGGTGATCAGGCCAACTTTGGCGATCTTGCGCTCGAGCAGCGCGTTCGTCGTCGTCGTCGTGCCGTGCACGACGGCCTGCAGCACGGCAGGGTCGAGGCTCGCCGCGGCAAGGGCCGCCATGAAGCCGATCGCCTGGTTGTCGACTGTCGTGGGCACCTTGGCGAGCCGGACCTCGTTCGAGGCGGTGTCGATCGCCAGCAGGTCGGTGAAGGTGCCGCCGACATCGATGCCGACCGTGACGCTGCTTTTTGAGGACATGTTCAGACCGACAGATACTGTTCACGAAGCGCGGCATCCGCCGCCAGCTCGGCCATCGAGCCGCCGAAGCGGATCTGGCCCTTCTCGATGATGTAGGCGCGGTCGGCCACGGCCTGCGCGAAGTGCAGATTCTGCTCGCACAGGATCACCGACAGGCCCTCGCCCTTCAGCGCCCGGATCGAGTTGGCCATCTCCTCGACGATGATGGGTGCCAGTCCTTCCGATGGTTCGTCGAGCAGCACGCAGCGCGGATTGCCCATCAGGGTGCGCGCGATGGTGAGCATCTGCTGCTCGCCGCCCGACATGCGCCCGCCCGGCCGCTCACGCATGCGCGCGAGGTTGGGGAACAGGGCGAAGAGCTTGTCTTCGGTCCAGGGCGGCAGGCCGTCGCGCGCCGGCTGGCGGCCGACCTCGAGGTTCTCCATCACCGACAGCTCGGTGAAGATGCGCCGCTCCTCGGGCACGTAGCCCAAGCCCAGCCGCGCGATGCGGTAGGGAGGCAGGCGTTCGATGCGACTGCCGTCGAAGCTCACTTCGCCGGAGGCCGGCGGCACCAGCCCCATGATCGCCTTCATGGCCGTCGACTTGCCGGCACCGTTGCGACCGAGCAGCGCCACGACCTCGCCAGCGCGCGCCTCGAGCGAGACGCCGTGCAGGATGTGGGCGCGGCCGTAGAAGGCGTGCAGGTCGTTGACCTGGAGCATCAATGGGCGCTCCCCAGGTAGACCGCCCGGACATCGGGATTGTTGCGCACCTCTTCGGGCGTCCCGCCGGCGATGAGCTGGCCGCGGTCGAGCACGATGATGCGGTCGGCCTGGGAGAAGACCACGTCCATGTCGTGCTCAGTGAACAGGACCGCGATGTTGCGGGCGCGGGCGAGCCTGGCCGTCAGCTCCATCAGCGCGACCCTCTCCTTGGGCGCCATGCCGGCGGTCGGCTCGTCCATCAGCAGCAGCTTCGGCTCGTTGGCCAGCGCAATCGCGAGCTCGACCCTCTTCAGGTCGCCGTAGGCCAGCACGCCGCAGGCGCGGTCGGCCTGGTCGAGCATGCCGACCTGTTGCAGCAGCGCATCGGCCTCGGCGCGGAACCCGGCGCCGAAGCGCGACAGGAGCGAGCGCAGGCGACCGGCGTGGCTGTAGAGCGCCATCTGCACGTTTTCGCGGACGCTCAGCGACACGAAGGTCGCCGTGATCTGGAAGGTGCGGCCCACGCCCAGCCGCCAGATGGCGCGCGGCCTCAGCCCCACGATG
>SCVT01000467.1 GCA_004296815.1 Reyranella sp.
CCGGCCAGCAGCATGCAGTCGAAGTCGCCGGCCTTGATGAAGCGCGTGCTGGTGTCGCTCTCGTTGATGCCGACGCCGATCGCCGTGATGACGCCCGCCTTGCGCAGCTCGTCCAGCGCGCGGAAGCCCCCGTCCATCACCGTCTTGAAGCGCTCGTCGAGAACGCTGCGGTCCTTGATCGTCCAGAAGTCGACGTCGTGGATCAGCGCGATGTCGATCTTGTCGAGGCCGAGCCTGAGATGCGAGTGCTCCAGCGAGCGCATCACGCCGTCGTAGGTGTAGTCGAACTGCGGCACGAAGCCCGGCAGGCCGTTCTCGCGGAATTCCCTGGGCAGCGCCTCGCCGGGCTTCCGCACGTGCAGGATGCGGCCGATCTTGGTCGAGAGCACGTAGCTGTCCCTGGGCTTCTCGCGGAGTGCGGCACCCATGCGCAGCTCGCTGCGGCCGTAGCCGTAGAAGGGCGAGGTGTCGAAGTAGCGGATGCCGGCTTCGTAACCGTCGTCGGTCAGCTTCGCCGCCTCGGCGTCGGAGATCGTGGCGCGGAAGCCGCCCATCGGCGCGCCGCCGAGGCCGAGTTCCGTCACTTCGAGCTTCGTCTTTCCGACCTTGCGGCGCTTGAGCGTCGTCATGTTCGTTTCCTCCGGAGAAGGAGGAGAGTACGAATTGCCGCCTGGAAAGGCCATGGGCCCGCGCCACAGGAGACGACATGAGCGACGACATTGGTGAGGGGCGCCTCGTTCTGCACGGCAGTTTCACGTCGAGCTCGAGCTACAAGCCGATGCTCTTCCTGGCGCTTTCGGGCCTGCCGTTCTCCTTCCGGACGGTCAACCTGAAGAACGGCGTGCAGAAGGAGGCGGCGCACCTCGCCATCAACCGCTACGGCCAGGTGCCGGTGCTGCAGCATCGCGGGCTGACGCTCGTGATGTCCAACGTGATCCTCGACTATCTCGCGCGCACGACCGGGCACTTCGAGCCGAAGACGGAGCAGCAGCGTTGGCAGGCGCGCGAGTGGCTGTCCTGGGAGAACGACGCCATCACCAACGTGGCCCGCGTCCGCCACTTCGCACGCTTCCGACCCGACGTCTCGCAGGACATCGTGGGCTGGTTCCGCCCGCCCGCCGAGGCCGCGCTCGACTTCGCGGACAAGGCGCTGGCGGGGCGCGAGTGGCTGGTGGGCGATGCCTGCTCGATCGCCGACATCGGCTGCTGGGGCCGCATGGTGTTCGCCCATGAGGGCGGGTTGTCGATCGACCAGCGGCCGAACCTGGCGGCCTGGCGGGCGCGCCTGATGGCGCTTCCGGGCTTCGCGCTGCCCTACGACCTGATCCCGAAGAAGGACGCGGAGATCGCGGGCCGCGCCTAGGCGGCCTGCTGGGCGACGGTAGGGCCCTCGCTCATCGTCGTCGTGCGCCGCATGTCGCGCACGATGTTGAGATCGTCGAAGCGGCGCACGCGGTGCATGGTCTGGCGGTTGTCCCAGATCACCAGGTCGTTCCTCGTCCAGCGATGGACGTAGACGAACTGCGGCTGCGTGGCGTGTTCCATCAGGTCGCGCACGAAGGCCATCGCCTCGGGCCGCGGCCAGCCCACTATGGCGCCGATATGGGCCGACAGAAGCAGCGATTTTCGGCCCGTCACGGGATGCGTGCGCACCAGCCGGTGCAGCACCGGCCGCATGCGGTGGCGTTCCTCGTCGGTGAAGTCGGTGAAGCCCAGCTGGCCGCGCGAATAGATCAGCGAGTGCTCGCAGACCAGGTCCTCGATCTCGGCCTTGGTCGCGGCGTCGAGCGCGTCATAGGCGGCGCGCATGTCGGCGAACTCGGTGTTGCCGCCGTCGGTCGTCACGATGCGTCCTGAGAGCAGCGAGTAGCGCGCCGGGACGACACGGAACGTGGCGTCGGAGTGCCAGAGCCGGTTGCCCAGCGCCGCCATGCGCCGGCGGTCGTCGCGCTGCAGCCGCTCGTTGTTCTTGTCGAGGTTGGAGACGTCGGCGAAGGCGGCACCCAGGCGCAGCGTCGTGGCGGTCAGCGTCGTGTTGGCGCCTTCCTGCAGCGGGCCGAAGTTGCGCGTGAAGGCGAGCTGCTGCTCGTCGGTGAGATCCTGGCCCGGCAGCACCAGCACCGCGTGCCGGTCCATGCCGGCTTCGACGGCGGCGACTTCTTCTCGGGTCTGCGGGCGGCGCGCATCGATGCCGGTCATCGCGGCACCGATCGTGGGATGGAGGGGACGCGTCTCGATCGACATCAAGACCTCCGGACGGGAAGACCTAACGCAGGGCGGCTGCGATGTTACCACCGTCCACGGTCACGACAGCCCCCGTCGTCTTCGACGCCTTGGCCAGCGAAACGAAGGCCTGCGCCACATCGTCGGCCGTCACCTCGAGCCCCAGCAGGTTGCCGCCCATGTAGTCGGCCTCGCTGAGGCCGCGCGCCTTCGAGCGCTGGGCGATCATCTCGTCGGTCAGCAGGTTCGATCGGATACGGTCGGCGTTGATGGCGTTGGAGCGGATGCCCTCGCCGCCGTAGTCGAGCGCGTACTGGCGGCTCAGGAACATGGTCGCGGCCTTCGGCAGTCCGTACGGGCCGAAGTCGGCGCCGGGGTTCACCGCCTGCTTGGAGGCATTGAACAGCAGGCAGCCGCCCAGGTTCTGCGCCTTCATGATGCGGACGGCGTTCTGCGCCACGCTCTGGTGCGCCCAGAAGTTGAGCTCGAAGCTCTCGCGCAGGACGGCTTCCTCGACCTCGCCGATCTTGCCCTGCCAGGCGGCGCCCGCATTCGAGACCACGATGTCGACACCGCCGTAGGTCGCCGCCACCTTGTCGAAGGCGGCGCGAACGGCCTTGGGATCGGTGACGTCGCAGGCGATGGCGAAGCCCTTTACCTTAGAGACGTCGCGGTCGAGCACGACGACCTCGGCGCCCTCCTTGGCGAAGGCCGCAGCCGTCGCCGCGCCGATGCCCGAGGCGCCGCCGGTCACGACCGCGATGCGCCGGGCCAGCGGCTTCTCCGCCGCGGCGCCGAGCTTGGCCTGCTCGAGCGACCAGTATTCGATGTCGAAGATGTCGGGCTCGGGGATCGACTGGTAGGTGCCCAGCCGCTCGGCGTCGGCGATCACGGCGACCGTCGTTTCGGCGAGGTCGGCCGCGATCTTGGCGTCCTTGGAAGTGTTGCCGACACCGAACAGGCCGACGCCCGGCACGACCACGACGCGCGGGATCGGATCGAGCTCCTTCTTCGGAGGCATCTGCTTGGCGTTGTGGCGTGCGAAGTAGCCGCGATAGTCGGCAACGAACTTCTCGAGGGCGGCCTTGGCCCCTGCCTTGAAGGCGTCGAGCTTGCCCGCCTCGGGTGCCGGCGTGACCAGCGGCGTACCCTTGGTGCGGATGGCGTGGTCAGGCG
>SCVT01000468.1 GCA_004296815.1 Reyranella sp.
GCGCAGCAGCCCCTGTGTGTAGGGATGGCGCGGGCTCGCGAACAGCTCGGCGGTGGCGGCGTTCTCCACCACCTTGCCGGCGTACATGACGGCCACCTTGTGCGCGACCCTGGCCACGATGCCGAGATCGTGGGTGATCAGCAGCATGCCGAGGCCGAGGTCACGCTGGAGCTGGGCCAGCAGCCGCAGGATCTGCGCCTGCACCGTGACGTCGAGCGCCGTGGTCGGCTCGTCGGCGATCAGAAGCTTGGGCTCGCACATCAGCGCCATGGCGATCATGACCCTCTGGCGCAGCCCGCCCGAAAGCTGGTGCGGGAACTGGCCGAGCCTGAGGCCCGGCGCGGTGATGCCGACGCGGGCGAGAAGATCGGCGGCGCGGTCGGTGGCGACCCTCTGGCTGGCACCCTTGTGGCGGCGCAGCACCTCGGTCATCTGCGAGCCCACCGTGTAGGCCGGGTTCAGCGACGTCATCGGCTCCTGGAAGATCATCGCCATGTCGTTGCCGCGCAGGCGGGCCATGCCGGAATCGGAGAGGCGCAGCAGGTCCTGGCCCTCGAAGCTCATCTTGGTGGCGGTGCGCCGCGCGCCGCGGGCCAGCAGGTTCATCACGGCAAGCGCCGTCACCGACTTGCCGCAGCCCGACTCGCCCACGACGCAGAGCGTCTCGCCGCGCTCGACCTGCAGCGAGGCGCCGCGCACCGCGCCGGTGCGGCCGAAGCTGACTTCGAGGTCCTCGACCTCCAGCAGAGCGCTCACGTATCGGCCCTCACGTATCCGTCCTCTGCGTGCCGAAGGCGTCGCGCAAGCCGTCGCCCAGCAGGTTGATGCCGAGGACGAGGATGAAGAGCGCCACGCCCGGGATCACGATCACCCAGGGCGAGAAGAACATGTAGTCCTTGGCCTCGGCGATCATCAGGCCCCACGAGGGCAGCGGCGGCGGCACGCCGAGGCCGAGGAAGGAGAGTGCGGCCTCGAGCAGGATGGCGAGTGCGACCTCGAGCGTCGCCACGACCACGAGATGGCTGGCGATGTTGGGCAGTACCTCGCGGCTGAGAATGCGGAAGCGGCTGCAGCCCGCGCACCAGGCCGCGGCGACGAAGTCGAGGTTGCGCACCTGCATGGTGGTGGCGCGCGCCACGACGGCGAAGCGGTCCCACAGCAGCAGGCCGAGCGTCAGCACCAGGAGCGTCATCGAGCTGCCGAGCAGGCCGACCACTGCCAGCGCCACCAGCACGACCGGGATCGAGAGACGCGCCGTGATGGCGAACAGGACCGCATCGTCGACCCGGCCGCCCAGGAAGCCACCCAGCACGCCGATGGCGATGCCGATGATGCCCGAGACGATGGTCACGGTGATGCCGATCAGCATGGAAATGCGGCAACCCCAGATCAGGCGCGAGAGATAGTCGCGGCCGAGCTGGTCGGTGCCCAGCAAATGGTTGGGGTCGGTGCCCGCCATCCAGAATGGCACGAGGAGCCGCTTGCCGAGATCCTGGGCGAACGGGTCGTGCGGCACGATCAGCGGCGCGAAGACCGCGCAGAAGGCGGCGAGCCCCACGATGACCGCGCCGACCCAGGTGCTGGCGCTCTTCCAGCCGCGCTTCGGGCCGGAGGTGACGGCAACGACGCTCATGAGCCGCGCAGCCGGGGATCGAGCACGGCGTTCATCAGGTCGGCGAGCGTGGTCAGGCCGACATAGATCACGGCCAGCACCAGCACCACGGCCTGCACCACGGGAAAGTCGTTCTTGCCGATCGACTCCCAGGCGAGGAAGCCCACGCCGTGCAGGGCGAAGACCTGCTCGATCACGATCGAGCCGCCCAGCATGAAGCCGAGCTGCACCGCCGCGATCGCCACCACCGGGATGGCGGCGTTGCGCAGCGCATGCTTCAGCAGGATCGAGGCGCGCGACAGGCCCTTGGCGCGGGCAGTGCGGATGTAGTCGGAGCCCAGCGACTGGATCATGCCGGCGCGGGTGAGGCGCGTCAGCGCCGGGACGGCCGAGAAGGCCAGCACAATGCCCGGCATCACATAGTGCTGCCACGAGCCGGTGCCGGAGATCGGCAGCCAGCCGAGCTGCAGGCCGAAGGTGATCATCAGCAACAGGCCGAGCCAGAAGGAAGGCATGGCCTGGCCGAGCAGCGCGATCGCCTGGACGAAGCGGTCGAGGCCGGTGTTCTCGCGCACCGCCGCCAGGATGCCGAGCGGCAGCGAGACCAGCAGCGCGATCACGAGGCCGGTGAGGCCGAGCGTCAGGGTCACCGGCATGCGCTCGGCGATCAGCGCGCCGACGCGCTTCTTGAAGAAGAAGCTGTCGCCCAGGTCGCCGGTCACGGCGCGGGCGACCCAGTCGAGGAACTGCGTGGTCACCGGCCGGTCGAGCCCGTAGGCCTTGCGGACGATCTCGATGTCTTCCTGGGTGGCGCTCGGGCCCGCGATCGAGATCGCGAGATCGCCCGAGAGGCGGGTGAGCATGAAGGCTAGCGTCATCACCGTCGCGGCGACGAGCAGCGCGACGATCAGGCGGCGGGCGAGGAATTGAATCATTGGCGGCGGCGAGCTTAGTGCGGATCGATCCCGAAGGCGACCATGCGAATCTCGCGCCAAAATTCAAGTTCGGCAGTGCACAAACGATCACAGAGAGGCGCTTGGCGAGCGCGCGCGGCTCCTATATGGGGGAGACATGCCGGTGTTCAACAATCCGCGGCGCACGCCCTGCTTCGGCACGGCGCCGACCCTCGAGGACTTCGAAGCGATCGCCGCCGAGGCGCTTGCGACGATTCCCGAGGAGTTCCGCAAGCATGTCGGCAACGTCCGCATCCAGGTCGACGATTTCCCGTCCGACGAGGTCGAGAAGGAGATGGAGCTCGAGACTCCGTTCGACCTGCTCGGCCTCTACCAGGGCGTCTCGATGATGGAGCGCGGCGCGGGCCATGTCGCCAACGACATCGACCGCATCTTCCTCTACCGCCGCCCGATCCTCGACTATTGGTGCGAGTCGGGCGAGGACCTGCCGCACATCGTGCGGCATGTGCTGATCCACGAGATCGGCCACCATTTCGGGCTGAGCGACGACGACATGGAAGCGATCGAAGCCAAGGCCGAAGAGGAATCGCAGCGCGCCCAACCCGGAGCGTAGGGCGGGGCGGCTGATCGTCAGACGCGCATCGCCTCGCGATAGAGGCGCTCGGCATTCGTCCACTTTATCGCCGCCATGAAGGCATCGACGTACTTGGCTGTCTCCTTGCCGTAGTCGGCGCCGTAGGCGTGCTCGGACATGTCCATCGCCAGCAGCGGCAGGGCACTGGCGGGCGTCATCGAATCGTCGGAGGCCACGAAGGTCGAGATCCGCTTGTCGCGCGCCGAATAGGCCATGATCACCCAACCGGTTCCTGAGGCGAGCGACCGGCCGGACGCGGCGAACTCGGCCTTCCAGCGATCCATGCTGCCATAGTCGCGCGCCATCGCCTGGGCCAGCAGGCCCGACGGCGGAATGGGCGCCTCGCCGATTCCGTCGAAATAGAGTTCGTGCAGTACTGTGGCGTTGTGGGTCGCCAGCTCTTCACGCTTCAGCTCGGCGAGCTTCGCAGGCTCGGCATTCGCGAAGTCGAGCTTCGTCAGCTCCTCGTGGATCGCGTTCAGCCGCTTCACCTGGTCGGCGTAGTGCCCGTGATGGCCGCGCAACAGGTCCGCCGACAGGCCCTTCACCTTGTCCGGATTGAAGGTGAGCGGCTTGGCGGTGATCTTGGGGGAGACGGCGACGCTGGCGATTTGTTGCTGGGCGCGTGCGCCAAGCGCCATGGCGCCAACCAGCAGGCCGGCACCCGCGGCCAGCGAGCGGCGGGGGAGGACGGTCATGTCGGGCTCCTGCTTGTTTCCCTCGCAGGAGCAACGCCCCTCAGGAAGGAGAGTTGCGCCGCACCGCGGGCAGCCGGTAGAGGCCCTCGATCATCGCCTCGGTGGGCTGGTAGGCCCGCAGCACGAGGCGCATGGGCCCTGCGGGCGCCGGCAGCCAGTTGGCCGCCCGCCGGTCGTCCGGCCGGTCGCGCTGGATATAGAGAGTGAGCGAGCCGTCGGCGCCGTGCGTGAGATCGGGCGTGCGGTCGCCGACCGAGTGACGGCCGAGCGGATTGTCGACGAAGACGGCGCGCCCGTCCGCCGCGACTTCGTAGGCCGAGAGCGACCAGAAGGCCTGCACGGGTGGCAGCGCGCCTGCCGGAAAGGTGAGCTCGTAGCGGTTGGCGCCGTTCAGCGGCCTGCCGCCACTGTCGGCGTTGCAGGTCACATGGATCGCTTCGCCCGGCATCAGCGCGCCGAGACCGGTGAGCGCGGTCGCCGCGCGATAGAGATAGTCGTCGCCGAAATTGCCGAGATGGCGCTCGCCGTACGTCCAGCCGTCGATCGTGCGGCCGCGGCGGCCGGCCGCGACACGGATGTCGGCATGTCCCTGCTCGATGCCGGCCAGGATGGCGCGCCGCTCGGCGGCGCCGAAGGCGCGCTGGTCGAACTTGCGGCCGGGCTTCAGCTTCAGCGGCGCCAGCGCCTCCAGCAACGGCCGGTCGCGCTCCGGCAGCGGGCTCTCGGCCAGCGCACGCATGCCGACGTCGAACAGGTCGAACGGTTCCGAGGTGTTGGCCGCCGGCCAGTCGGCGACGGATTCCGACGGCGGCTGCGTGCGTTGCCGCATCAGCTCGCGCGTCTCCAGGATGCGCCGCTCGTTCCTCATGTCGGGCGTCTCGAGCAGCACGCGGGCCTGCAGGATGCGCGCGCGGTCGAGCTCGTCGGGCGCGTCGACCACGATGCGTCCGATCAGCCACACGGAGTTGGTCGGCGCACGGATCAGCGTCACCTCGCTCGACGGGTCGCCCTTCCAGGCGGGGCCGACGATCATCTGCGCCGGCGGCCGGCCGCCCTGCAGGCGATGGCTGACCACGGCGAAGTTGTCGGTGAAGAGGTCGAGGAAGGCGTAGCTGTAGTAGAGGTCGCCGACCGGCGGCACGGTCAGGAACAGCGGCTCCAGCGAGAGGTCGAGCCAGGCGGTCGAGTAGAGCGTGTCGGCGTTGGGCGTCGTCACGGTCTGCACCGTGTCGTCGGCCAGTGTCTGGAGGTGCCGGAAGCGGTTGAGGCGCTGGCGCAGCGGATTGCTCTCGTCGACCGTCGCACGCCAGCGCGTGCGGTACATCTCGTAGACCGGGAACAGATAGATCGTGGCGCGCCGCGCGAGGTCGCGGAGCGCGGCCGTCGAATCCTGCGCCTGCGCCAGGGTCGGGACCGCGAGCGCACTCGCGATGACGGCGCGACGGCCCAGCTTCATGCCGCGCGCTCCCGCAGCAGGCGCCGCTCCATCACGAACGCCGCTGCCGCGCGCCATGGCGCGATCGTCCAGAACGAGCGTGCACGCCCCGAGGGCGAGGCGAGCACGAAGGCGACGGCGCCTTCCAGCAGGTCCGCCTGCCGTCCGTAGGCGGGCGACTTGACGCCGAGTGCCAGCGACGCGGCGTGCTTGGACGTGAAGGCGATGGCGGCGGGACGGAAGCGGCGGAGCTTGGCGTGCAGCGACTTGGCGTCCATCGCTGCGGGCGTCAGCTCATGGTCGGAGCCGACCTCGGTCTTGTTGAGGTCGGTGAGGCCCAGGCCAAAGCCCAGCAGCTCGGGGAAGCGCTGCGGCGCCAGCCGCTCCGGCGTCAGGCCGACGGCATGGAGCGTCGGCCAGAAGGCGTTGCCGGGATTGGCGTAGTAGGCCCGCGCCTTGAACGACGCGGGGCTGGGCGCGGTGCCGCAGAACACCAGGTCGAGGCCCGGTGCCAGCAGATCGGGGATGAGCTGCCTATTGCGGCTTGATGCCGGCGGCACGGATGACCTCGCCCCAGCGCTTGTGCTCGGCCTTGATGAAGGCATCGACCTCGGTCAGCGGCATGAAGCCGGGCTCGAAGCCGCCCTGCTGCATGCTGGCGATCACGTCGGGCGACTGCAGCGCCTTCTCGGTCGCGGCGGCGAGCTTGGCCTTCATCTTCGCCGGTGTGCCGGTCGGCACCGCCCACATCGACCACGACGTCACGACGATCTCGGGATAGCCCGCCTCGACGAAGGTCGGCGTGTCGGGCGCCGCGGGCGAGCGCTTGGCGCCGGTCGAGGCGATCGGCTTCAGCTTGCCGGCGGTGACCTGGCCCATCAGCGAGTCGATGTTGGCGATGCAGAGCGGGATGTGGCCGGCCAGCACGTCGGCGGCCGCGGCCGCCGCGCCGCGATAGCTGATGAAGGTCATGTCGGCGCCGGTCTGCTGCTTCAGGATCTCCATGGTGAGCGAGGGCGACGTGCCGACGCCCGAAGAGCCGTAGGTGATCTTGCCGGGCTCGGCCTTGGCGGCGGCAACCAGCTTGGGCAGCGTGTCGTGCGGGAAGTTCGGGTGGCAGCAGAGCAGGTTGGGCTGCGTGCCGATCCACGCCACCGGCTCGAGGTCGGTGAAGGCGTTGTAGGCGGGCTTGGCGTAGAGGTTGGGCACCAGCGCATGGCTGCCGATGCCACCCAGCAGCACCGAGTAGCCGTCGGGCGGCGACTTGGCGACGTTGTCGGCGGCGATCGAGCCGCCGGCGCCGGTCCGGTTGTCGATCACGAAGCTCTGGCCGAGATACTCGGTGAGCTTCACGGCGAGGCGCCGCGCGATATTGTCCTGCGAGCCGCCGGGCGTGAACGGGCAGACGATGCGCACGTTGCGGTTGGGCCAGTCGTCGCCCTGGGCGAAGGCAGACGGGACGAAGGCGGCGGGTGTGAACGGCACGGCGGCGAGTGCTGCCGTGAAATGGCGTCTCCTCATTTTTCTTCCTTTATGGGCAAACCTTGTTCCTCCGATGATGCCCGAGCGGGCCGGGTTTCGACCAGAGGTTTCGCCGCCTTGTTCGCTCCTCGGTGTCGGGCATGATGCCGGCCCGGGAGGACGGAAATGCACACGATCGACAAGGCCGACGAGGCGCAGCTTCTCGCCACCATCGACCGCTGGGTCGAGCGCGAGGTGCGGCCGCGCGTCAAGGAATTCGACCACGCCGACAAGTGGCCGGCCGAGATCGTGGAGCAGATGAAGGAGCTCGGCCTGTTCGGCGCCACCGTCAGCCCGGAATATGGCGGCCTCGGCCTGCCGGCCACGACCTACGCCCAGATCGTGATGAAGATCTCCGCCGTCTGGATGGCGATCACCGGCATCTTCAACTCCCACCTGATGCTGGCGCTCGCTGTCGAGAAGTTCGGCACCGAGCCGCAGAAGCGCCACTGGCTGCCCAAGTTCGCGAGCGGCGAGGTGCGCGGCGGTCTCGCGCTCACCGAGCCCAATGCCGGCACCGACCTGCAGGCGATCCGCATGACGGCGCGCCGCGACAAGGGCGACTACGTGATCAACGGCACGAAGACGTGGATCTCGAACGGCATCGAGGGCTCGTGCTTCGCGCTGCTGGTCAAGACCAATCCGGAGGCGAGCCCGCGCTATTCCGGCATGAGCCTGTTCATCGCGCCCAAGGGGCCGGGCTTCACCACGGGGCGCAAGCTCGAGAAGCTGGGCTACAAGTCGATCGATTCCGGCGAGCTGATCTTCGACAACTACCGTATCCCGGCCGACCACCTGATCGGCGAGGTCGAGGGCCGCGGCTTCACCCAGGTCGCGGGCGGGCTGGAGCTCGGCCGCATCAACGTGGCGGCGCGCGGCGTCGGTATCGCCGAAGGCGCGCTGCAGCTCGCCACGGACTACGCGCAGCTGCGCCAGACTTTCGGAAAGCCGATCATCGAGCACCAGGCGATCGCGCTGAAGATCGGCGAGATGGCCACGCGTGCGCGTGCGGCGCGTCTGCTCACGCTCGATGCCGCCCAGGCCTTCGACCGCGGCGACCGCTGCGACATGGAGGCCGGCATGGCGAAGTTCTTCTCCTCGGAGGCCGCGCTCGAGAACGCGACGGAGTCCATGCGCATCCACGGCGCCTACGGCTACTCGAAGGAATACGACATCGAGCGCCTCTATCGCGACGCGCCGCTCACTTGCATTGGAGAAGGCACCAACGAGATGCAGCGCATCATCATCGCCAAGCAATGGGCGCGCAGGTCGGCGGCGTGATGGACAAGCCGCTCGAAGGCATTCGGGTCCTCACGCTGGAGCAGTTCGGCGCCGGTCCCTACGGCACGATGTTCCTGGCGGAGCTGGGTGCCGAGGTCATCAAGGTCGAGCCGCCGGAGGGCGATCCGTCGCGCCAGGTGGGTCCGTACAAGCTCGGGCCCGACGACAGCGAGTACTTCCAGGCCTGGAACCTCGGCAAGAAGAGCGTGACCATCGACATGAAGTCGACCGAGGGCCGCCGGCAGTTCGAGACGCTGGTGAAGTCGGCCGACTGCGTGGTGAACAACATGCGCGGCACGCAGCCCGCCAAGCTCGGCATCGACTATGCGAGCCTGAAGCACCTCAAGCCCGAGATCGTCTGCCTGCACATCTCGGCCTACGGTCGCGCCGGCGAGCGCGCCGCCAACTCTCGAGCCGACTGGCCGGGCTACGATTTCCTGATGCAGGCCGAGGCCGGGCTGATGGAACTGACCGGCGATCCCGAAGGGCCGCCCACGCGGGTCGGCGTCTCGCTGATCGACAGCATGAGCGGCCTCACCGGCACGGTCGGCCTGCTGGCGTGCCTGCTGCGCGCCAAGACCACGGGCAAGGGCGGCGACGTCGAGACCTGCCTCTACGACGTCGCCATGCACCAGCTCACCTATCCCGGCGCCTGGTATCTCAACGAGGGCGATGTCAGCCCGCGCGTGTCGCGCTCGGCGCATCTCTCGCTGGCGCCGGTCCAGACCTTCCCCACGAAGGACGGCTGGATCTTCATCATGTGCATGACGCAGAAATTCTGGCTGTCGCTCTGCGAGGCGATGGGCCGTGGCGATCTCGTGAAGGACCCGCGCTTCCCTGACCCCAACACGCGGGCGCGCAATCGCGCCGAGCTCACTGACGCGCTCGATCCCACCTTCAGGACGAAGACGACGACTGAGTGGCTGGCGCTGTTCAATGGCCTGCTGCCGGCCGCACCGGTGCATCGCCTCGACCAGGCGCTCGACAGCGGCTTTGCGCGCGAGAGCGGCATGGTCTCGTCGGTGCCGCATCCGGTAAAGGGCACGCTCAGGACCATCGCCAACCCCATCCGAATCGACGGCGAACGGCTCGAGCAGGCGGCGTGTGCATCGCTCGGTGCCGACAATAAGAAGTATCTCGTTTGAAGGTTTGGGCATGAAACTCGAGGGCATCAAGGTCGTCGATCTCTCCTGGTTCCTGCCGGGGCCGTACCTCACGACCGCGCTGGCCGACCACGGCGCCGAGGTGATCAAGGTGGAGCCGCCGGGCGAGGGCGATCCCGGCCGCCACATCCTGCCGCCCGATGCGCGGACCTCGGTGTTCTTCCGCAACATGGGGCGCGGCAAGAAGAGCGTCGTGCTCGACCTCAAGAGCGAGCAGGGCCGTGCCGATCTCTTTCGTCTCGCCTGCGAGGCCGACGTGCTGGTCGAGTCGTTCCGCCCCGGCGTCGCGGCGCGCTTCGGCATCGGCTACGACGCGGTCGCGGCCAGGAATCCCGGCATCGTCTATTGTTCGATCTCGGCTTTCGGCCAGGACGGCGCCTATCCCGGCCGCGCTGCGCACGACCTCGCGTTGGAGGCGATGACCGGCGTGCTGAGCCTGACCCTGGGCGACGATGGGCGGCCGGCGATCCCCGGCATCCCCGTGGCCGACCTGGTGAGCGGTCTGCATGGGTTGAGCGGCGTGCTGATGGCGCTGCTGCGCCGCAAGGACACCGGCCGTGGCGACTATATCGACGTCTCCATGCACGAGACGCTGATGGCGTCCTGCGCCAACGTCGTCGGCTCGACCTTCATGGAGAACAGGCAGCCCGACGTGAAGAACCAGCGCACGACCGGCGGCTCGGCTTTCTACCGGGTCTACGACACGTCTGACGGCCGCCAGCTTGTGATCGCGGGTCAGGAGATGAAGTTCATCAAGAACCTGCTGGGCGCGCTCGGCCGGCCTGAGATGGCGTCCCTTTGCGAATGGCCGGGCGCCCACCAGAAGCCGGTGATGGAGTTCCTGGAAGCGACGTTCAGGTCGAAGCCGCTCGCCCACTGGATGACGTGGCTCGACACGCTCGACATCTGCTGGGGGCCCGTGAACACGCTGCCCGAGGCGATCGCCGATGCGAAGATCGGAAGAGC
>SCVT01000049.1 GCA_004296815.1 Reyranella sp.
GGCAACCGCACCTATGCCGTGCCCTACGGCACCGAGGCGGGCATCTTCCGCGGCCACGGCATCCCGACCGTGATCTGCGGCCCGGGCGACATCTCGCAGGCCCACCAGCCCAATGAGTTCGTCGCCAAGTCGCAGATGGACGCGTGTGACGCCTTCCTCGGCAAGATGATCAAATGGGCGGAGCGCTGACCCGGAAATCGGTGCTGCTCAGCAGCCGTCGCCGGTTGCTGCAATTCCTCGCGGCCAGCCCCTTGGTCGCGTCGGCCGCGGATGTATTGGCGCAGGAGCAACGCCTGCCCGATCCCTCGATCTGGGGCACGCGCACGCTCGACAAGCTGATCACCTCGCCGCGCGAGGCGATCAACGTCTTCGACTTCGAACCCGTGATGAAGAAGAACGTCCTGCCGGTCCATTTCGGTTACATGGCGACCGGCATCGACGACGAGGTGACGTTGCGGGCCAACCGCGAAGGGTTCCTCAAGTTCCAGCTTCGCCCACGCCGGCTGGTCGATGTCGGCACCCTCGACACGAGGCTGGAGATCTTCGGCCGGACCTACCCGACACCGATCGTGCTGGCGCCGACTGCCTCCAACCGGGCCTTCCACGAGGACGGCGAGATCGCCGTGGCGCGCGCTGCCCGCACCGGCAACCACCTCCAGATGCTGTCGACCGTCGCCACGACCTCGATCGAGGACGCGATTGCCGCGCGCGGCCAACCCGTCTGGTTCCAGCTCTATCCGACCGACAAGGTCGCGGTCGGCGACGCGCTGGCCAGGCGGGCCGAACAGGCGGGCGCCGAGGTGATCGTGGTCACCGCCGACGTGCTGGCGCGGCAGAACTGGGAGACGATGACCAGGCTCTGGCGCGCCGATACCAGCAATTGCGGCTCGTGCCATGGCGCCGGGCTGGCGAGCTTCCTGCGGCGCAAGCCCAACTTCGCCGGCCTCGACACATCGGGCCTTGTCAGCACCGGGGCCACGCGCCTTACCTGGGAGTTCCTGAAGCGCCTGCGCGATACCGTGAAGACCAAGATTGTCCTGAAGGGCATCCTCACGGCCGAGGATGCGATCCTGGCCGTCGACAACGGCCTGGACGGCATCGTCGTCTCCAACCATGGCGGGCGCGCCGAGGACAGCGGTCGCTCCACCATCGACGCCCTGCCCGAGATCGTCGAGGCGGTCGACGGACGCATCCCGGTACTGATCGATTCGGGTTTCCGCCGCGGCACCGACATCGTCAAGGCCCTGGCCCTCGGCGCCACGGCAGTATGCGTCGGTCGCCCCTATCTCTGGGGACTCGGTGCCTTCGGCCAAGCCGGCGTGGAGCGCGTCCTGGAGCTGCTGAACCAGGAGCTGCGCGCCGCGATGCTGCAGGTCGGTGCCCCGACCTTGCGCCACCTCGCGCCGACGATGGTCCGCCGGGCCTGAGCCGCCGAGGCGCGGGCCTTCCTAGCCCTCGGTGCGCCTACCCGCCTCGAACAGGAACCACACGCGCTGTTCGGCCTCATCGACCCAGTTCTCGATGAGGCTCGCGGTCGCGATGTCGTTGTGCTCGTCACAGAGCTCGTGAAGCGTGCGCATGTGAACGCAGAGCTGGCGGTTGTCGTCGCGCAGCTCCGCCAGCATGTCGAGCGGTGTCACGTAATCGGCATCGTTGTCGAGAACACGCTGAAGCCGCGAGATGTGGCCGATCGAGCGAATCGTCGTGCCTCCCAGCTTGCGCACGCGCTCGGCGATGACGTCCGTCATGCCGTCGATCTGCGTCGCCTGGTCGTCGAGCAGAAGGTGGTAGTCGCGAAAGTGCGGCCCGGACACATGCCAGTGGAAGTTCTTGGTCTTCCAGTAGAGCGCGACCACATCGGCCAGCAGGATGTTGAGCCCGCCCGTAAGGTCCCGGGTCGCG
>SCVT01000469.1 GCA_004296815.1 Reyranella sp.
CGCCGCGACCTCGCAGAAGTGCGTGCGCGCCGGCGGCAAGCACAACGACCTCGAGAACGTGGGCTACACCGCCCGCCACCACACCTTCTTCGAGATGCTGGGCAACTTCTCGTTCGGCGACTACTTCAAGGAGCACGCGATCGAGCTGGCGTGGAACCTGCTGACCAAGGATTACGGCCTGGCCAAGGACAGGCTGCTGGTCACGGTGTTCCACACCGACGACGAGGCGGCGGGCTTCTGGAAGAAGATCGCGGGGCTCCCGGACGACCGCATCATCCGCATCCCGACCTCGGACAATTTCTGGGCGATGGGCGATACCGGCCCGTGTGGACCCTGCTCGGAAATCTTCTACGACCACGGCCCCCACATCGCGGGTGGCCCGCCGGGCAGTCCCGACCAGGACGGCGACCGGTTCATCGAGATCTGGAACCTGGTCTTCATGCAGTTCGAGCAGGTGACCAAGGAAGAGCGCATCAGCCTGCCCAAGCCCTCGATCGACACCGGCATGGGCCTGGAACGCCTCGCGACCGTCCTGCAGCACAAGCACAACAACTACGACATCGACCTGTTCCGCGCCCTGATCGAGGCGGTGGCGCACGAGACCGGCGTCGATCCCGACGGCAGCCAGTCGGCCTCGCACAAGGTGATCGCCGACCATCTGCGCGCGACCTCGTTCCTGATCGCCGACGGCGTGCTGCCCTCCAACGAGGGTCGCGGCTACGTGCTCCGCCGCATCATGCGCCGCGCCATGCGACACGCGCACATCCTCGGTGCACAGGACCCGATGGTCTACAAGCTGGTGCCGACGCTGGTGCACGAGATGGGCGATGCCTATCCCGAACTGGTCCGCGCGCAGCCGCTGATCACCGAGACGCTGAAGCTCGAGGAGACGCGCTTCAAGAAGACGCTGGGCACCGGCCTGAAGCTGCTCGAGGACGAGACCAAGGGGCTCTCGGCCGGCGGCACCTTGAAGGGCGAGGTCGCGTTCAAGCTCTACGACACGTTCGGCTTCCCGCTCGACCTCACGCAGGACGTGCTGCGCGCGCGCGACATCGCGGTCGACACGGCGGCCTTCGAGAAGTCCATGGACGAGCAGCGCGCCAAGGCGCGCGCGGCGTGGGCGGGCTCGGGCGAGACCGCCGACCAGGCGATCTGGTTCGACGTGCGCCAGAAGGCGGGCGCCACCGAGTTCCTGGGCTACGACACCGAGCGCGCCGAGGGCCAGATCAAGGCGATCGTGCTGGACGGCAAGGAAGTGGCCTCGCTGAAGGCCGGCCAGACCGGCTGGGTCATCACCAACCAGACGCCGTTCTACGCCGAGTCGGGCGGCCAGCAGGGCGACCAGGGCAAGCTCGTGAGCGGCGCCAACGAGGCGTTCGTCAGCGACGTCCAGAAGATGGTGGGCGACCTGCATGCGCACCACACGAAGGTCGAGAAGGGCGAGCTCAAGGTCGGCGACGATCTCGTGATGACCGTCGACGCAATCCGCCGCGCCCAGCTCCGCGCGCATCATTCGGCGACCCATCTGCTGCACGAGGCACTGCGCCGCCATCTCGGCGAGCACGTCACGCAGAAGGGCTCGCTGGTCGCGCCCGACCGGCTGCGCTTCGACATCAGCCACACCAAGGCGATCTCGGCCGAGGAGCTGCGCCGCATCGAGGACGAGGTCAACGACCGCATCCGCCACAACTCGGCGGTCGAGACGCGGCTCATGACGCCGGACGAGGCGATCGCGGCCGGTGCGATGGCGCTGTTCGGCGAGAAGTACGGCGAGGAAGTGCGCGTGCTGTCGATGGGTGGCGGCGACGGCCAGAGGTATTCGGTCGAGCTGTGCGGCGGCACGCATGCGCGGCGCACCGGCGACATCGGCCTGTTCCGCATCGTCGGCGAGGGCGCGGTTTCGGCGGGCGTGCGTCGTATCGAGGCGCTGGCGGGCCACGCGGCCGAGGCCCATGTGCGCCACCAGATCGATCTCCTGAACGAGGCGGCGGCGACGCTCAAGGTTCGCGCCGAGGATCTGCCGGCGCGGCTCGCCGCGCTGGTCGACGGCCAGCGCAAGGTCGAGCGCGAGCTCTCCGACGCGCGCAAGGCGCTCGCTCTGGCGGGCAGCGGTGGTGGTGGCGCGGCCAATCCGGCCGACGAGGTGCGCGATGTCGGCGGCGTCAAGCTGATCGGCCGCGTGCTGAACGGCGTGCCCGGCAAGGACCTCAAGGGCATGGCCGACGAGTTCAAGAAGAAGCTGGGCTCCGGCGTCGTGGCGCTGATCGGCATCGAGGACGGCAAGGCCTCGGCGGTGGTGGGCGTGACCGACGACCTCGCCACGACCCACAGCGCCGTCGAGCTGGTGAAGGCCGGCGTCGCCGCACTCGGCGGCAAGGGCGGCGGCGGACGTCCCGACATGGCGCAGGGCGGCGGCCCCGACGCGGCCAAGGCACCCGACGCGCTCAAGGCCATCGAGGCTGCGCTGGCGGGCCCGCGATGAGGGCGGCGCTCGTTCTGCTGGCGGTCGCCGCTGCTGTCGCGGCGTGTGCGCCCAAGGACTTCTCCAAGGACGGCGGCACGTCCGAGCAGTTCACCAAGGACGAGGCGCAGTGCAAGTCGCAGGTGCGCGCCCAGACGCGCAAGGAGCGCGACATCGACGACCAGCGCCGCTCGGTCTTCTCCGGCGAGCGCGAGCGCTTCGGCCAGCAGGAGCTCTATACCGACATGGCCAACCAGGGCTATCGCTACAACAGCGAGCGCCTGGTGGCGCGCTGCATGGAAGCGCGCGGCTGGCAGGGCAAGCAGAACGGCCCGCTGCCCATGCCCAAGCTCACCTGGTGATCACCGTGGGCGAGCTCGGTCCGCTCGGCATCCTTGCCGTCTACATCGCCTGCGGTGCGGCGACCTTTCCGCTCACGATCGCGCTGATCCGCGGCGTCGTCTCTGTGGCGGCGCCGGCGCGGGCGACGCCCGCTTTTCACGAGCGTCTGGACCGCGCGATGGGCTGGTCGTTCGGCGGCTGGATCATCTTGATGTTACTTCTCTACTACGGCGCCGTTCTGCTAGAGCACCAGAAGCCGTGCGACGACCAGCGCACCAACCAGCTCACGACCTTCTGCAAGAAGAAGCTGGGCGCCATTCCCTGACCCGTTGGAGATGGAGTCCGTGATGCGGATCGGTCTCGTCGCTTCAGCGCTTCTGCTCTCGGTCGCCGCCCATGGTCTTTCAGCTTGCGGACCGACACGCCAGGAACGCGAAGCGGTGTTCGACACCAAGCTGCGCGAGATGGCCAATGCCAACGAGGCCGGCCTGATCGGCAGCATGGGCCGCATTCCCGACAACAGCTACCAGCTCGAGGACGGCGCCAAGATCCTGCAATGGCGCTGGGACACGTCCTACATCGATCCCGGCTCGCCGCCGATCTACTGGGGCGCGCCGTATGGCGGCTGGGGATGGGGCTGGCGCGGCGGCATGTGGATGCCGGTCGGCGGCTTCCCTCCGACCCTGGTGCGCCAGGGCTGCATCGTCGAGTGGACCATGGTGTCCGGCGCGGCCCAGGGCTATCGCTGGACCGGCGCCGGCTGCGCCAAGGTGAACCCCTAGTCTCAGATCCAGTAGGTCGGCACGTCGTAGTACTTGTCGACGCGGCGGCCGTAGTCCGGCGTCCAGGCGAAGTCCTTGTCGTCGTCGTGGGTCGGCGCATCCATCAGCATGTCCTTGTCGAGGGCGACGACGTAGCCTTCCTTCGACGTGTCGTACTTCAGCGTCTTCCACGGCAGCGGATGGTGCTTGTGGCCGATGCCGAGGAAGCCGCCGAACGACATCACGGCATAGATCGCCTGGCCGCTCGCCTTGTCGATCATGATGTCCTCGACGGTGCCGAGCTTCTCGCCCTGCAGGTTGTAGACGTTGGTGCCGTTGACCTTCTCGGCGTTGATCAGGGTCTTCGGGGTGATGCTGGCCATCTTGTGCTCCATGGGGCGCTCCATCGGTGATGTGAATGAACTCACCCGATGAACGCGTGCCCGCGGGGCCCGTTGCGCGTCGTGCCGAAAACCTAGGCGGTCTTTTCGTCGCCCTGCGCCGCGCGCGGCAACGCACGGTAGCGCTGGCGGCCGATCTCGGTGAGCTTCAGCACGCCGTTCTCGTCCTCGACCAGCGACAGGGTCTTGAGGCGCATCACGTCGCGCGGCGCGAGTTCCTGCAGGGGGGAGCGTCCCAGGGCAACACGACGCAACGTCACTTCTTCGTTGTGGCTGAGCGGTGCATCCAGGCCGCGCGGCATCGTCGTCCCCCGGCCCTCACTAGGCCACCCAGCCGCTGTGACGGCAAGAACAACCCGCCGCATCCCGGCTGCGGATTGCGTTCGGGACGTTCGCGGGCGAACTGAGGCTGCGGCATGGCCTGTTACGAACCTGTGTCGTTCGGCGCCCGGTGTGCGCCCGCCAAGGCCCTGATGCAGCGTCACTTCTCGTCGCCCGCCTGCGACTCGGGCTGCCGCGCGTTCTGCGACATTTGCCGGATCGTGCTTTCCACCGCGGCGCGCACGATGGTGGCGATGGCGTCGGCCGTCAGCACGGGCGCCGCCTGGGGACGGCGGAACTGCGCGATCAGGCGCATCAGGAGCTGGTCGTTGTACTGCTCGACCTGGCCGACCTGCCGGCCGGCATAGAAGAACGGCCGCTTGGTCGCGCGCCGCGCCCGCGCCATGCCGTCGTCCTCGAGGATCTGGCCGCGATTCGCCAGGGCCTCCACGCAGCGCGCATCGAACTCCGGCCGCAGCCGGCGCCAGCGCTGGATGGTGCGGCGGTCCACGTCGATCGCGGCGGCGGCCTGGCTCACCGTGCCCCAGCGCTCGAGCTGGCGCAGGAAGGCGACGCGGAGCCTGGACGGCGTGCGGCGCTTGGGCGGGCCGTTGAGCGCCCGGACGAGGGCGCGCGGCGCATCGGCGATGCGCTGGGCGCTCTTGCGGGCTTCCTCGGCCTCGCGGCGCGGCCGTTCGATCTCCTCCACGAGCTTCTCGAGGTCCTCCAGCGCCATGCCGTGGAAGTCGGGCGGCAGGACGATGTTGGGGCCGTAGATGCGCTTCTGGTGCAGTGCTTCGCGCGGGTCCATCGACCAGTCGCGGCGCTCGGAGAGGGGCAGCTCGGTGGCAGTCATGGGGGCTTTCTCCTGTCTCTGCGATAAGCTGGGTTCGCTGGATAGGAATATAGAGGATAGGAAAAGGATGTCAATAGGAGACATCATGAGGAAAGCCATTCTCGCTGCGATGACAGCAGTGCTGGCATCGGTCGCGACGCCCGCCCTGGCGGCCGACGAACTGGTGACGACCCGCACCGGCAACGTCCCGTACATCCTGACGACGCAGTCGCCCGCCTCGCCGCGCTACGCGGTGATCCTGATGCCGGGCGGGCAGGGCATCCTCAATCCGCGCATCGAGAGCGGGAAGCTCGTCTTCGCCTTCGGCGGCAACTTCCTGATCCGCTCGCGCGGCCTGTTCGCCGACCCGCGCTTCGTCGCGGCCTCGACCGACGCCACGACCTCGCCCGACCGCATCCTGGCGATCGTGCAGGACCTGCAGGCGCGCTACGGCCCCCAACTCCAGGTCTACGTGGTCGGCACCAGCCGCAGCACCGACTCGACCCGGGCCTTGTCGGGCCCGCTCGACGGCAAGGTCGCGGGCTTCGTGCACACCTCGTCGATGAACGCGATCTCGGGCCTCAGCACGCGCGGAGCCAAGAGCCGCCACCTGATCGTCTGGCACCGCAGCGACCCCTGCCGCGCCACCAAGCCGTCAGCCAGTGCGGCGATGGCATCGAGCAACGGCATCGACTGGGTCGAGATGACGGGCGGAACCTCGGTCGGCGAGGATTGCGAGGCGCGCTCGCACCACGGCTACAACGGCATCGAGCGCGAGACGGTGGACCGCATCAAGGCCTGGATCGCCAAAGGCGGCTGAGGATCTAGGCCCGGTGCTCCTCGGCGCGGCGGATCCTGAGCGCGCGCCAGACCAGGTGGGCGATCAGCCAGGCGCTGGCGAAGGCCACCACGGCGCAGAAGGTGATGTAGAGGTTGGTGAAAGGGTACATGGCGTTGAAGCGGTCCCAGTCCTCGAGGACCAGGGCGCCACAGGCCGCGACGAAGAGGGTCCGCAGCCATAGCGGTGCGACGTTGTTGGTGAGGATGCAGAGGTCGCGGAACTGCTCCCAACGACGCGCCAATTCGAGCTTCATCGGGCTATTGTAGGCCGGCATTTTCGCAGCAACCAGCGCCGGGTGCGTTTCCCGGCGTGGTCCGGCTATGCTCGGGGCCGCATGCTCCGCAAGACCGTCTTCTCCCTGATCCTCACCGCGTTCTTCGTCGCGGCGTTCGAGATCGGCTCGGCCGTCTTCCTCTATCACGCACACCAGGACCGGCTGTCGGCCCAGTCGTCGGCCACGCCGCACTGGTCGGCGACGGTCGGCGCGATCCGGACCGGCCTGCAGACCGTGCTGCCCGAGCGCTTTCCCGACGCCCAGCGCTCGCGCCGCATGGAGCGGCTGCCGGCAGGCTTCTTCTCGCCCGACGAGGCGCAGGGCTACAGGGCCAATCCCGGCCACTATGTTTTCCGCTACAGCGCCCTGCGCGGCGGCAAGCGCGAGCATGTCGACACCGCCGTCACCATCAGCCCGGACGGCACGCGCTTCACCGGCGCCGTCCCCGCCGAGCCGCGGCGGCGGATCTTCGTGCTGGGCGACTCCTTCATGTTCGGCGACGGCGTGAACGACGGCCAGACGCTAGGCTTCCTGCTGCAGGCGGCGTTCCCGACCGACGCCGTCCACGTCCATGCGCTGGGCGGCTGGTCGTGGCCCAACGCGCTGGTCACGCTGAGGCAGCTCAAGGACAGGGTGCGGCCGGGCGACGTCGTCGTGCTGGGCTATGCTCACTACTACAAGGAGCGGCATGTCGCGGCGCCGGCGCGGCTGCGCAGCATCCGCGACTGGATGGCGTCGAGCTTTCCCGACGTGGTGCTCGATCCCAAGGACCGGCTGCTGCGGGCGCGGCTCGATGGTGACGGCAAGCTGACGCTCGACACGATCGCCATGCACTGCAAGTTCGCGCCGGAAAACTGCACCGCGCCCGAGCCCACCCTGGAGTACAGCGACCGGGTCTCGAAGGCGCTGCTGCAGGCGATCGCCGCGGCGACGCCCGCGAAGGTCCAGCTCGTCCATCTCTTCGGGCCGGCGAACGATGCGGTGCTGGCAGGACTGCCGGCCAACGTCGAGCTGGTCCGCGCCCGGCCAGAGGATTTCAGCTACGCGATGCGCGACGACGTGATGGGCTTCGACGATCACGGTGGGCCCTACTGGCACCACGCGATCTACACCAAGGTGAGAGCGGCGATCGCGCGCGAGTAGAGCCCGTGCCCGTAGCAGCGAGGCTGCAACTCTGGATACAGCGAAGTCGGCACTGACAACCTTTTTGCGGTGTGCAATCGTTCGACGCACAGAAGTAGGATTGGGGGCGGAACGTGCTGGGAATGCTGAGCCGACGGCTTTTCGGAACACTGATGATTGGATCGGCAGCGGGGTGTTCGGCGCCGGTCGGGATCGAGGCGAGCAACAGGGACGCGTCGTACCAGAAGAAGATCACGCGCGTTCTGGTCACGGTCTCGATCCGGTCGCCCGATCTCAGCCCCACGCAGAATGAAGGATTCGTCAGGGCCGCCGAGATCCGGCAGAGCCTCACGGCCGCCTGGGGGCCGTCGGGCGTTGCCGTCGAGGTGATCGATCTCGCCGCGGGGCAGAGCGCCGGTGCTGCGGTCGCGAGCTTCGCGCCCCAGCAGATCCTGTCGCTGACGCTGCAGGCCTATCAGCTCTATCGCTACGTCGTCGACGCCTACACCGTCGATGCGAGTCTGCTGGACGTCGCGACCAACCGGCGGGTCTGGCGGACGACCGTCCAGTTCCGCGGCCTCGTGGAGAGCGGCCGCATCCGCCATAGCGGACTGGGCGGCGCGATCTCGCACCAGAACGATGCGGACGATCTCGCCCAGGCCCTGACGGCGAAGCTCAAGACCGACGGTCTGCTGTAGGGCAGGGGAGTTCACTCATGAAAAGACGTACGCTCCTCGCCGCACCGCTCGTCGCGTCCGTGGCGGCCCTGGCGATGGTTGGCTGCACGGGCGAGGGCAAAATGCTGCAGGTGTCGGCGCCTCCGCCTGCGCAGCCGACCGCGAAGGTCGAGCGCGTCGTCGTCTGGCTTCCGCCGGAGACGGGCCTGGTCAGCGACAGGCTGGGCGATGCGTTCGTGTCGGCCTTCGCGAAGTACAACGTGCCGGTACGGTATGGCCGCGCATCGGCCCTCGAACTCAACCGGGGCGAGGACCAGGCGCGCCTGATGAACGAGCTCCGCGCGACGCATCGCGTGGAGGTCGAGGTCTCATCCTTCCGGCAGGCCGGCGGCACCCCGGCGGAATGGACGCTCGCGGTCGCCGTCTACACCGGCACCGGCAGGACACGGCTCATGACGGTCCAGTATCGGCCGGGCGGCGCCTACGACTATTCGGTCGCCAATGCGGTCGTGCAGCAGCTTCACGAGCGCGGGTATCTCTAGAGAGGACCGGGCCATGTCCCTGCGGAGGCTCTTCGGAAGTCTGCTGATCGCGTTGACGGCAGGCGCCACGGCCGCCTCGGCCGGCGAGTTCGTCGAGATCGAGGGCGGCACGGGCGCCGAGCGGGTGCGGCTGGTGGGCTATCTTGCCAAGCCGGCCGGGCCGGGGCCGTTCGCGGCAGTCGTGCTGGTGCACGGCTGCGGCGGCTTCCACAGCTCGATGATCTCCTGGGCCGACCGCGTGTCGCGCTACGGCTACGTCACGCTTGCGGTCGACAGCTTCGGTCCACGCGGGCTCGACAACGATTGCGGCGGCATCTTCCCGCACCAGACGGCGGATGCGCCGGCGGCGCTGCGCTATCTCGCGGCGAAGCCCTTCGTCCGCCCGTCCCATGTCGCACTGATGGGCTTCTCGCAGGGCGGCAGCGCCGTCCTCGCCAACCTTGAAAAGCCCGACTCGGGCTTCC
>SCVT01000470.1 GCA_004296815.1 Reyranella sp.
GGTGCGCAGCAGGGCGAACACCTCCGCCCGTCGCTCCGGCGGCGCGAGCGTGTCGAGGATCAGCGAATAGTAGGTCGCGAGCGGCGCCAGCACCGAGCCGATGACGACGGTTCCGATGATCGTCGTGACGACCGACGCGTTGATCGCCGCGAGGCCCGCCCCCAGCGTCATGACGAGCAGCATGGCCACCACGGCCCTCCGGGTGGCCATGCGGTTGCGCACGCTGACCCATATACCGCCGGCGACCGAGGACAGGCAGAGCGGCACCGTGAACAGGATCGCGAGCGTCGGCTCGAAGCCGAAGTTCAAGGCGAGTGCCACGGCGCCGATCTCGATGGCCGCGACGGCAGCGCCGCCTGCGGCGGCGCACAGGAGCCACAGCAGGATGGAGAGGTTGAGGGTCGAACCCTTCGGACCCTGCACGCGGTCGATCGAGGTCGACCCCGTGCCCGGGATCAGCAACGCCGGGACGGCGCCCAGGATCGCGAGCGCAAAGACGGCGAAGGGTGGCGAGAGCGAGCCCAGACCCGATGCCGCCACCGGCGCCAGCACGAAGGTCGTCTCGTTCAGTGTCGCCGCGATCCCCAGCGCGCGCGGGAATCTCGCCGCCGGCACCAGATGGTTGAGCACGGCGCGCAGGTAGCCGGAGGCCGCGCCATTCACCAGCCCCGCCACCGCGGCCAGCACGATCAGCCAGGTGAACGGCACGCCGTTCGCGGCGCCGATCGCAATCGCCAGCAGCGCCACCGTGCGGCAGACCACCAGCAACCGCAGGAAGGTCGCGAGCGAAAAGCTCCTGCCCAGCCGGGCGATCGGGATGGCACCGGCGACCTGGGCAAGCGTCATGGCGAGCATCATGGCGGCGCCGCCGCTGGTGTCGCCGGTGAGGCCGAGCGCGACCAGCGAGAAGGCGATGGGCCCCGCCGCCTGCGGCACACCCAGGGTGGCCGACGAGATGAACCAGCGCAGCAGCCTCATCCGCTAGCCGCAGAGCCAGAGGTTCACCGAGAAGCGGCTGTCGGCAAAGGCGTTGCCCGGGCACGAGATCGGCTCGACCTCGTGGCGGGCGAACGAGGGGAACGCGACCAGGCTGTCGAACTCCGGCACGATGTCGATCGTCTGCCGGCCGGCCATGTCGTGCAGCTTGAGCCGCCCGCCGGCGAAACGTTTCGGCTCCCGGTGGACGTAGTAGACCAGGGTGAGGCGACGGCGGTCGCCGTGGACATGGTCGTTGCCGGTGAAGGTGTCGATGTGCGGTCCGTAGAAGCCGCCGTCGCCGTGCGCCACGACCTCGGCCTCGACATCGTCCGGCGCGACGTGGCCCATGCCGAACGCGCGCTCCAGCTCAGGCTGCAGGGCACGCGCCCTGTCCGCCAGCAGCGCCTCGAAGGGACCCAGCCCGCGCAGCACCAGCGAGCGGCGGGTGTCGGCATCGAGCCCCTCGGCCACCTGCGACGGCTTGAAGCGCGGCGCCGCAGCCAGGATGTAGTCGAGCAGACGCCCGGCATCGGCATCGCCCAGCCAGCCCGCGATCACGCGATGCGGCAGGAAGCGGCCTTCGAGGGAAGGAGGCGGAGCCATTGCACCCAAATATAGTCGACTGGTTGAGTAGGCGAGGATTTGTTAGCCTGCCCCCGCCGAGTGGGGAGCAAGGCAAACACCTGGGAGGGTGCGCGATGCGTACGGCCCGATGTCTGCTGCTTGTCGCGGGGTTGCTTGCCGGAACCGCCGCGAACGCCAAGGAATTCAGCTCCTCCGACAACGAGGCGCGTGACGCGCCGACCGTGATGGCGATCGAATATATCGGCAAGCTCGTGCGCGAGCGCACGCGTGGCCGCCATAGCATCGCCCTGCCGGGACCGGACGAGAGCAAGTCGGAATTGTTCACCATCGGCGAGCTCCGGAACGGTACGCTCGACATGGCGCGGCTGAGCGTCGCCGCGTTCAACTCGTCGGTGCCGTCGACGGCAGTGCTGTCGCTCCCCTACCTGTTCCGCTCGGCCGAGCACACGCGACGGGTGCTCGACGGGCCGATCGGCGAGGACATCCTCGCGGCGTTCGACAGCCAGGGACTGGTCGCCCTCTGCTTCTACGAGACCGGCACGCGCTCGATCTACACGACGAAGAAGCCGGTCCGCCGGCCGAGCGACCTGCAGGGCGTCAAGCTGCGCGTCCAGGAATCGCGGGTCGCCGTCGCCACCGCCCGCGCGCTGGGCGCGACCGCGGTACCGCTGCCCTACAATCAGGTCTATTCGCATCTTGCGGGCGGCACGATCGACGGCGCGGAGAACAGCCTTCTCTCCTATGTGGGATCGCGCCATTACCAGGCCGCCAAGTATCTCAGCCTCACCGAGCACTCGCAGGCGCCGGCCGTCCTGGTCTTCTCCAAGCGCACGTGGTCGACCCTGTCGCCGGACGACCAGGCCGTCATCCGGGCGGCCGCACGCGAGTCCGTCGCCTACCTGCGCAAGCTCTGGGAGGAGCGCGAGGCGGCAGCCCGTGCAACGATTCTGTCTTTCGGCGGACAGATCATCGGTGAGGTCGACAAGAGGGCGTTCATCGCGATCCTCGAGCCGATGCACGGGGCGATGGCGCCCGATCTCAAGCAGCAGGCGTTGGTCCAGCGCATCCGGGACGCACAATAGGCCGCGCCACCGCGGGTGGCACGCGCCCTGCATCCGCGTTAAGTCTCCCTGAGACCAGCGAGGGAAACGGCATGAATGCAGGCGCGCGCCCACCGTTCGAGCGAATTGCCCTGCTGTTGCAGGGTGGCGGCGCTCTCGGCTCCTACCAGGCCGGCGTCTACCAGGCGCTGGCCGAGGCCGGGCTGCATCCCGACTGGGTGGCCGGCATCTCGATCGGCGCCATCAACTCCGCCCTCATAATGGGCAACGCGCCCGAGCAGCGGGTCGAGAAGCTGCGCGCCTTCTGGGAAACCGTGACAAAGCCGCCGATGGGCGTCCCCTACTTCAAGGACATCGACCTGCACTCCGACCTGCAGCACCAGCTCATCAACCAGTGGCGCTCGTTCGGCACGATGATGTTCGGCGCGCCCGAGTTCTTCCAGCCGCGCTTCCCGCCGCCGATCTTCACGCCG
This sequence comes from Reyranella sp., assembly GCA_004296815.1. Taxonomy (GTDB): domain Bacteria; phylum Pseudomonadota; class Alphaproteobacteria; order Reyranellales; family Reyranellaceae; genus Reyranella. The sequence goes on from SCVT01000470.1 coordinate 3,098, forward strand.
GCCGGCAATCCCGGGAACCTCGCCTACTACGACATCTCGCCGCTCCGAAGCCTGCTCGAGCGGCTGGTCGACTTCGACCGCATCAATGCCAAGCGCGAGCGGTTCAGCGTCGGCGCGGTCAACGTGAAGACCGGCAACTTCGTCTATTTCGACAACACCACGCACAAGATCGGACCGCAGCACGTCATGGCGAGCGGCGCGCTGCCGCCCG
>SCVT01000471.1 GCA_004296815.1 Reyranella sp.
TCGAGCGGCATGCGCATCGAGGGCGGCGTCGCTGCCTGTCCGTTGGCCTGCCAGAAACGCTCGCCGCCGTCGCGCGAGCGGAAGCGGTGGATGGCGATGTTGCCTTTCGCCGTGCGCAGCTCGACCCAGAGAGCGCGGCCGACATCGAGTGGTGCGCCTTCGGCGGTGAATTCCTGCTCGAAGCGGACATGGAAGCGGTCGCCGTCGCGGACCTCGCTGTCCAGGTCGAAGATGGCGCCGAGCGCCTGCTGCACTTCGAGCATCGCCGGCGCCGGCACGCCGGCCGCCACGGCCGATGCCGCGAACGAGCGGCCGACCACGACGCCCGAGATGCCGCGCTGGCGCTCGAAAGGCAGGTAGGCCTTCAGGCGGGCATCGTCGTCGCCGTCGCCCAGCAGGCGCTCCGCCACGACGCGGCCTTCGGCCAGAACTTCCTCAGCGACCGGCCCCTCGCTCACCGGCGGCGGCACGGCCGGACCGATCGCCACCAGGAGAGGCTGCGGGACGGTCTGCCGGCGGTCGAAGCCGAGAGACACGACCCGGGTCACCAGCCCGTCGACCGACACGAAGCCCATGAAGCGGAGATGGTCTTCGAGGCCGACGAAAGCCTTCATCTGCGCGGGCACCGGCGGCTCCTCGCGACCAAGCAGTCGCTCCTCCGCCACGCGGCCGGCTTCCTCGATGTGCGCCCGCTCCACCCACGCCCAATCGCCGGCGACGCCCGCGGACGTCGTCGTGAAAAGCAGCGAAGCGGCGAGCGCCGCAGCGATCGATGGCCGTTTCATCCCGCCAAAAATTTAGAGCCTGCGCCTGCTCACCGCATGTGATCAGTGCGTGATCCGGGACTTTACCGCACCTAGGCGGCCGGTTTCCATGCCCGGACGCGCCTTTCCGCCTCGGTGATTTGCGCAGGGGTCATGCGCTTGGCGAGCGTCGCCAGGTCCTTTTTGGCCTGGTCGAGCCGGTCCTGGTTCTTCGCCGTGTAGCGGTTGATCGCGAGCTGGATCCACTTGTAGGCCTCGACGTCGTCGCGCGGCGGGATTCCCTCGCCGAAGCCCAGCATGAAGCCGATATCGTTCTGCGCGCGTGCGTAGCCCTGCTTCGCCGCCGCGAGATAGAGCCGGGCCGCCTCGGTGTGGTTGCGCGGCACGCCCTCGCCGCTCCAGTACATGGCGCCCAGCAGCGTCTGCGCCTCGGCGACGTTCTTGGCCGCCCACACCTTCCAGATGCGCACCGCCGTCGCCATGTCCTTGCGCTCGTAGGCGGCAGCGGCCTCGCGCATCTGCTCTTCGAAGGTCTTCGCCGATGCCGGGAGCGAGACGACCGCCAGGACGAGCGCCAAGATGGGCGCGAGAAGCGCCGACAGAAAGGACTTCATGCTGAAATGATATGACAGCAGCCGCCGGCGACGAACCGCTTTCATTCCCGCCCGTTGCTGCTCTAAGGTCGCAGAGCGCTCCCGCCGGTGCGCATCGAGGAGAGACCCACATGCGCCATCCCGGCCGTCGTTCCGCGCTCGCAGCGCTCGCCCTGCTGGCTTCGCTCCCCGCCGCCGTCCCCTCGCACGCCCAGATCCTGCCGCCCGACTCCACCCAGAAGGTCGAGATCCTGCTCGACTGGAAGGCGCTGCCGACCTTCGCCGGCTTCTACCTCGCCAAGGAGATGGGGGCCTTCGAGCGCCGCGGGCTCGACGTCACCTTCGCCGAGACGCAGGGCGCGATCTCGTCTGCGGCCAAGATCGGCGAGGGCAAGCAATACTGGATCGGCTCCTCCAGCGGCATCGCCACGGCGATCGGCGTCTCGAAGGGCCAGCCTATCAAGAGCCTCGCCGTCTACTACCAGAAGACCCCCACCGTGATCTTTACGCGCGGCGAGGATCGCATCGCCCATCCGCGCGACCTCTACGGCAAGACCCTGGGACTGGTCCCCGGCAGCATCACCAACGAGGAACTGCGCGCCCTGATCACGGCCAACAAGCTGGATGTCGACAAGATCAAGTCGACCACCGTCGAGATGAGCGCTTACGACCTGGTCGAGAAGAAGGTCGATGCGTTGATCGACTACGACGAGATGGCGCCGTCCGAGCTGATCGCCGAGGGCCGCCGCATCACCATGATCCGGCTGAGCGACTTCGGCGTGCGCGCCTACAGCCTCAACCTGATCGTCAACAATGCCGCCTGGGCCGATCCCGCCAAGCGTGAGATCGCCAAGAAGATCGAGGAGGCGGTGCAGGAAGGCTACAACATGGTGAAGGAGCGCCCGGGCGACGCCGCCCTGCACTTCTCCCGCATGTTCCCGCGGCTGGCGCCGCGCTACGTCGACCGCAGCATGGTGACGGTCGCCCAGCAGCTCTCGGTGCCGCCGACCGGCCAGCAGACGCGCGCCGGCTGGGAGTCGACCATCAAGACGCTGGAACAGCTCGGCCTGCTCGCCAAGCCGATCACCGTCGACGACGTCGCGATCCTGGACTAGGGCCCCGGAAACCGATGCTGACGGATCGCTACGGCCTGCCGCTCTCCACCACGGATGCCGCCGCGCGCGAGGCCTACGAGGACGGCGTCCATCTTCTCCTGACCGTCTTTCCCGGCGCCGCCGCTTCCTTCGACCGTGCCATCGCGGCCGATCCGGGGTTCGCCCTCGCCCATATCGGCAAAGCGCGCGCCTTTCAGGTCGCGGGCAATCTCGCCGCCATGCGCGACTCTCTCGCCACGGCCCTCAGCCACGCCGAAGGTGCCTCGCCGCGCGAGCTCAGCCACATCGAAGTCTTTCGCCTCCTGTTTGCCGGCCAGGCTGTCGCGGCGCTGGCCGCGATCCGCGCCCATGTCGAGACCTGGCCGCTCGACGCCTTTGTGCTGAGCCTCGCTGCCAACCAGGGCGGGTTGATCGGCATGTCAGGACTGTCGGGCCGCGAACAGGGCCTCATCGACTTCCTGAGCCCGCTCGCGCCGCACTACGGCGAGGATTGGTGGTTCGAGGCCCATTACGGCATGGCGCTGTCGGAAATCGGCCAGCACGATGCGGCACGCCCGAAGATAGAACGATCGCTCGCCCAGACCCGGCGCAACGCCTACGGCGCCCACGCCTTCGCCCATCTCTGCTACGAGACCGGCGAGCGGGACAGCGGCATCGAATTCATGCGCGACTGGCTGCCGCTCTACGATCGCGGCGGCGGGCTGTTCGGCCACCTCAACTGGCACCTCGGCCTGTTCGAGCTGCACGCCGGCAATCTCGACGGCGGGCTTCGCCTCTACAACGACGCCTTCTGCGCCGACGATCATCGCGGCGCCGTGCACCAGAAGCTCTCGGACTCCTCCTCGTTCCTGTGGCGCTCGGAACTGGCGGGCCATCCCCGCGATCCCGCGCGCTGGGCGAAGCTGGTGGACTACGCGCGCGAGAAACTTCCGCGCCCGGGCTTCTCGCTCGCCGACTGGCACGTGGCGATGACCTTTGCCGCCGTCGGCGATGACACGGCTCTGGAGGGATGGATCCGGGGCATCGAGGATCTGGTGAAGGCCGGCCGCTATCCCTCCGGCGCCACCATCCCTGCCGT
>SCVT01000472.1 GCA_004296815.1 Reyranella sp.
GCCCGAGCTCGAAGGCGTCACGCGCAAGCCCTTCAAGCTGGTGTCGGACTATGTCCCCGCGGGCGACCAGCCCGAGGCGATCAAGCAGCTCATCGGCGGCGTCGAGGGTGGCGAGCGCGACCAGGTGCTGCTGGGCGTCACCGGCTCGGGCAAGACCTTCACCATGGCCAACGTGATCGCGAGCCAGGGCCGGCCGGCGCTGGTGATGGCGCCGAACAAGACGCTGGCGGCGCAGCTCTACAGCGAGATGAAGGGCTTCTTCCCGGAGAACGCGGTCGAGTACTTCGTCTCGTACTACGACTACTACCAGCCCGAAGCCTACGTGCCGCGCACCGACACCTACATCGAGAAGGATTCGTCGATCAACGAGCAGATCGACCGCATGCGCCACTCCGCGACCCGCGCGCTGATGGAGCGCGACGACGTGATCATCGTGGCCTCCGTCTCGTGCATCTACGGCATCGGCCCGCTCGAGAACTATCAGGCGATGACCTTCCGCCTGCACAAGGGCCAGAAGATCGATCGCACCACGCTGCTGCGCCGCTTCGTCGAGCAGCAGTACAAGCGGAACGACAACGCCTTCCAGCGCGGCACCTTCCGCGTGCGCGGCGACACGATCGACCTGTTCCCCGCCCACTACGAGGACAAGGCCTGGCGCTTCGAGATGTTCGGCGACGAGATCGAATCGATCACCGAGTTCGATCCGCTGACCGGCGAGAAGGCGATCACGCTGAACGACATCATCGTCTACGCCAACAGCCACTACGTGACGCCCAAGCCCACGATGCAGAAGGCGCTGGAGCAGATAAAGATCGACCTCAAGCAGCGGCTCGACGAGTTCAACCGCGCCGGCCGCCTGCTCGAGGCGCAGCGGCTGGAGCAGCGCACGCTGTTCGACATCGAGATGCTGGAGACGACTGGCTCGTGCGCCGGCATCGAGAACTATTCCCGCTACCTCACCGGCCGCAAGCCGGGCGAGCCGCCGCCCACCCTGTTCGAATACTTCCCCGAGAACTCGCTGCTGATCTGCGACGAGAGCCATGTGACCGTGCCGCAGATCGGCGGCATGTTCAGGGGCGACTTCAATCGCAAGAGCGTGCTCGCCGAGTTCGGCTTCCGCCTGCCCTCGGCGATCGACAACCGGCCACTGAAGTTCGAGGAGTGGGACACGCTGCGCCCGCAGACGACCTACGTGAGCGCCACGCCCGGCGACTGGGAGATGGAGCGCACGCAAGGCACCTTCATCGAGCAGGTGATCCGCCCGACCGGCCTGATCGACCCGACCGTACTGATCCGGCCCGTCGAGAAACAGGTCGACGACCTGATCGCGGAATGCCGCGACTGCGCCAAGAAGAGCCAGCGCGTGCTGGTCACCGTGCTGACCAAGCGCATGGCCGAGGATCTGGTCGAGTACATGCACGAAGCCGGCATCCGCTGCCGCTACCTGCACTCCGACATCGACACGCTGGAGCGCATCGAGATCATCCGCGACCTGCGCCTCGGCGCCTTCGACGTGCTGGTCGGCATCAACCTGCTGCGCGAGGGCCTCGACATCCCGGAGTGTGCGCTGGTCGCCATCCTCGACGCCGACAAGGAAGGTTTTCTCCGGTCGCCGACGTCGCTCGTGCAGACAATCGGCCGTGCCGCCCGCAACGTCGAGGGCCGCGTCATCCTCTATGCCGACAAGATGACGGACTCGATCAAGTACGCCATGGCCGAGACCGACCGCCGTCGCGCCAAGCAGACCGCCTACAACGAGGCGCACGGCATCACGCCGGCCTCGATCAAGAAGAACATCGCCGAGATCCTGCAGTCGACCGCCGAGCGCGACCACTACACGGTCGACACCGGCGTGTCGGGCGATGTCCATCTCGTGGGCCACAACCTGCGCACCCACATCGCCGAGCTCGAGAAGCGCATGCGCGCCGCCGCCGCCGACCTCGAGTTCGAGGAAGCCGGCCGCCTGCGCGACGAGATCCGCCGGCTGGAGGCCAACGAGCTCGAGCTGCCGGGCCAGGCCCAGAGCGCCAATGTCGGCGTCCATCTCGGCAAGATGCAGCACTCCCGCGTGTTCCGCGGCGTGCGTACCGGATCGGGCGGACGCGGCAAGCCGGCGCGGCGCAGCGGCCGCTGACCAGGGAGACCAGACGATGCGCTTCAGCCCTCTCGCTTTCCTGCTCGCCTTCGTCTTCATCACGCCGCTATCGGCGCAAGAGCGCGAGGAGATTGTGCGCGTGCCGGCGACTGGCGGCGCCAACCTGATCGCCACCGTGTTCCGTCCGGCCGGCGACGCACGCGCGCCGCTGGTCGTCATCAACCACGGCTCACCGGCCGACGGCTCGCAACGCACCACCATGCAGCGGCCGAAGTACAGCGCCCTGACCTCGTGGTTCACCGCGCGCGGCTACGTCGTCGTGCTGCCGCTGCGCCGCGGCTACGGCGAGAGCGGTGGAACGTGGGCCGAGGCCTATGGCCGCTGCGAGACGCCGGACTACTACAATGCGGGCCTGCAAGGCGCGGCCGACATTCAGTCGACCATCGACCACATGCGCACACTCCCCTACGTCGCCAACCGCGCCATCGTGGTCGGCCAGTCGGCGGGCGGCTGGGCGACCGTCGCGCTCTCCAGCCGCAACCCGCCGGGCGTGCCCGGCATGATCAACTTCGCCGGCGGTCGCGGCGGCCACCAGAAGCTGCCCGGCGGCGGCACCGGCAACTGCACGCCCGAGGCGCTCGTCCAGGCGGCGGCCAAGTACGGCGCGACGGCGCGCGTGCCGATGCTCTGGCTCTACACCCAGAACGACTCCTTCTTCGAGCCGTCGCTCGCCGCCCGCATGGCGCAGGCCTACGACGCGGCCGGCGGCAAGGCGAACTACAAGCCGCTGCCCGCCTTCGGCCGCGACGGCCACGGCCTCGCCGGCGCGAGCAACGGCACCGCGCAGTGGGCGCCGCTGGTCGAGAGCTTCCTCGCCGGATTGCGCTGACCGCCGCGCCGACGCCATTGCGACAGGGCTTCGAAGCCGCGTTTCCGCGGTCTTTGTGGTTTTCGAGTGCTACACCACGACGTACCGCTTTGTAGCAGTTGTCGCATGTCGCACTTCGGGCCGACGTAGGATCGCCGGTCTTTTCGACTTTCATTCAACAAGGGAACGCTATGCGCTCCGGGGACATCTCCAGCCTTGGAAGGTTAGGAGACTCGTGCGGTCGGTTGGGTCCGCCGTCCTGGTGATTCGAGCGCGGTCAGGACCGGCCCGTGCCATTTGCCTCAAACAAAAAGGCCGGCGCGAGCGGCGCCAGCC
>SCVT01000473.1 GCA_004296815.1 Reyranella sp.
CAAGGCGGCCAGCATCCTGTCGGGCACCTACGCTGCCCTCGTCATGGTCGGCGCCTTCGCTGCTGGTGGCTATCTTGCCGGCCGGCTGCGCGCACCGTGGCGTGCCGGCGTCGAGGAGGAGCAGAACTTCCGCGACGGCGCGCACGGCTTTGGTGTGTGGGCGCTGGGTGTGGTGGTGATGGCGGCCCTCGCGGCCTCCGGCGCGGTGGCCGTGGTGAAGGGTGCCGCGCAGGCGACGACCGCCGTTGCGGCAGCCGGCACCGCCGGTGCCGCGGCCAACCCCAACCGTGCGCCGCTCGATGCGACGGCCTACGCCGCCGACCGCCTGCTGGCGCCGAACCCGACGCCGGCCGGTCCGGTGGCGCCGGCGATCGCCACGCGCGCCGATCTGGCCGCACCGATGATCCGCACCTTCGCGATCGGCCTGCGTGACGGCCAGCTCTCGGCCCGTGACCGCACCTACCTCGCGCAGCTCGTCATGCAGCAGACCGGCATGAACCAGGCCGACGCCGAGCGCCGTGTCGACGAGTCCTTCGCGGAGCTGAAGGCGGCAGAGGCCAAGGCGCGCGATGCCGCCGAGGCGGCCCGCAAGGCGGCACTGATCGCGGCCTTCGTCGCGGCGGCCACGCTCGCCATCGGATGCGCGGCGGCGTGCGGCGGGGCGGCCATGGGCGCACGCCATCGCGACGAGAACACGCTGGTCACCCTGTTCGGCTCGCGTCGCTTCTGGTAGCCGCGCCGCTCGGCGCAGACATGCGAAAGGCCGCGGTCACCCGCGGCCTTTTCCTTTGGCGCCAAACCCGTCCTTAGAAGCGAACGCCCACCGGCGTTGCAAACACTTCGCGGGGCTTGTCGCGGCCGCCGGGAGCGGCGACGACGTTGTCGTGGCGGTCCACCGGGTTGCCCTGCAGGTCATAGGCATCGCCCGCGTCGGCGCCATGGTCGGCCATCGCCTCGCTGCCCTGGACGCGGATGACCATGCAGGAGGCCTGCTGCGCGGGCTTGCAGGTGTCGCGGGCAGCAGCGCGCGGTTCGTGCCGGTCGGCGCCGAACGCGGGCGCCGCCGCCAGCAGCAGCCCCACGCCTATCGCTGTCAATGACCGGGTGAACATCGTTTGTCGCCTTTCCGAGAACGCCTCAGGAGAGGAAACACAGTCGAGGGGCGGATTGTTGCCGCCGGAGTCGCTTTATGTTGGGAGAGGCGTTCGCTGGCGAACCTGCAAAACCGAGATTCTCGGCTGTCTGGAACGTCTCCGGAAAGCGGCCGTTGGCAGCACGATCGTTCCGATCGCTACCCACACAAATGGAGTGACCATGCCCGCCAAACAGGATGCCATCGCCCTGCTGAAGGCCGACCACCGCAAGGTCGAGGAGCTGTTCGAGAAGTTCGAGAAAGCCCGTGGCGGCGAGCGCAAGCAGGCGCTGGTGAAGGAGATCTGCACCGAACTCTCGATTCACGCCACGATCGAGGAGGAGATCCTCTATCCGGCCTGCAAGGGCAAGATCGAGGAGGAGGAACTGCTCGACGAGGCCTATGTCGAGCACGACGGCGCCAAGGTGCTGATCGCCGAGCTCGCCGGAGCCTCGCCGGACGACGAGTTCTACGACGCCAAGGTTAAGGTCCTCTCCGAGTTGATCAAGCATCACGTCAAGGAAGAGGAGCGGCCGGCCGAGGGGATCTTCGCGCAAGCGCGCGAGGCCGAGATCGATCTCGACGCGATGGGCGACCGGCTGAAGGTCCGCAAGGAGCAGCTCATGAAGGAGTTCGAAGGGGGCGACAAGCTGCCGCCGCCGGAAACCCGCAGCTACCACGGCCACAAGCTGGTGCAGAGCAAGCCGATCGAGGCGCGGGCCTGAGTGACCGCGGGAATTCCATGAAAAGGGGCGCCTGAGGGCGCCCCTTTGCTTGTCCGCAGCGCGGATCAGTGCCGCAAATCGACCCGGGCGACCTTGTCCTTGTAGTCCTTCTTCGGGTCGATCCCGAGCAGCAGCTTGAAGCCGGCGAGCATGCTCGACGCGTCGGCCCAGATTTCGGCCTTCTCCGGATCGAGCCGCAGCAGCACCAGCTTCGGGTCGTTCTTGCCCTCGTACCAAGCCGCGACAAAGCGGTTCCAGAGCTTGTCGACCATGCCGCGGTCGGTCTCGATGTGCAGCGAGCCGTGAACGGTGGCAAACAGGTCGTGATCCTTCGACGTGAAGGTCGCGATGGCGCGGTCGAGGCCGCCGATGCCGGGCGACAGCTTCTGCGCCAGCGCATTGTCGCGCGCCGTGAAAAACCAGATCGGTCCGCGGCGATCGCCGTCGAGCTGCGCCGTCATCGGTCGCGCATGGCCATCGTCGACGCAGTCGAGGCCGATCATCATCGTCATGTCGGACTTGAGCGCGGACCAGAACTTGTCCTCGAGCTCCTTGGGGGTCGGCATCGGCTTCTCCTTGATTGGAATGTGGGGGACACCCGATGAACGCCGCGCTTTGCGGGATCGTTGCGGAGGGGCTCCAGGGGCAACCCCAAGCCCTTGAGACCGTTTCTACCGCCATGAGGCGGCTTGCCAGGATCGCGGCGTGGCTGGCTGGAGGTCTGTTCCTGCTCGTCTTCGTGGCGGCGGGAGCGCTCTGGATCGTCCTCGATTCGGACTGGTTGCGTGGCGAGCTCGAGGGCCGTGCCAGCGACTACACCGGCCGCAAGACCAGCGTCGCCAAGATGGACTTCGACTGGGGCGCCACGACGAGCGTGCGGCTGGAGAAGCTCGAGGTCGCCAACGTCGCCTGGGCCAAGACGCCACATATGCTCAAGGTCGAGCAGGTCGATTTCGACATCCGCCTGTGGCCCCTGCTCAAGGGCAACGTCGTCCTGACGCGCCTCGTGCTGCGCAAGCCCGAGGTCGAGGTCGAGGTCGGCGACAAGGAACAGCTCAACTGGAGCATGGAGGAGACGCCGGTGGTGACCGGTGCGGTGAAGGCGATCGAGCCCGACAGCCGCTACGGCGCGCCGGTGATCGGTCACCTCGAGGTCACGGACGGCAAGCTGGCCTACCGCGATCCCCGCCGGAAGCTCGAGCTCGACGGCGCCGTGTCGACCGCGGCCGGCAAGGCCGCCGAGCAGAGCCAGGTCGAGCTGAACCTCAAGGGCAAGCTCGAAGGCCAGCCGCTGGCGCTCAAGTTCAAAGGCGGCTCGATCGTCATGCTGCGCGACACCGAGCAACCCTATCCGCTCGATCTCGATGTGACCTTCGGTGGGACCAAGCTCGTGGCCAAGGGCACGGTGCACGATCCCTTCAAGTGGACCGGCGCTGACGTCGATCTCACGCTGTCGGGACCAAATCTCTCGGAGATCTATCCGCTTCTCGGCATTCCCGGTCCGCCCACGCCGCCCTACCGCATCACCGGCAAGCTCGAGCGCGATCCCGGCGTGTGGAAGTTCGTGAAATCCAAGTGGCGCGTGGGCGAGAGCGACCTGACCGGCGAGGTGATCATCGACGAACGCAAGAAGCCGGAATTCCTGACCGCCAAGCTCGTCTCGCAGAAGCTCGTGTTCGAGGACCTAGCGCCGCTGATCGGCGCCCCGCCGCAGCGCAAGACCAACGTGTCGGCAAAGCAGGCTGAGACCCAGGCGCAGCTCGAGGCGAGCGGCGATCTCTTCCCCAACGTTCCGCTGCGCACCGAGAGGCTGCGCGCCATGAACATGGATGTGACGCTCGACGCCAAGCGGGTGATCGCACCGCCCTGGCTGCCCGTCCAGGCGCTCGCCTTCCGCGTCCTCATCCAGGACGGCAACGCCACGGTGAAGCCGCTCACGCTGCAGGTCCTGGGGGGAGGGCGCATCGAGGGCGAGCTCGGCATCGACGCGCGCAGCGACAATCCCCGGGTGCGCACCCATCTCGCCCTCACCGACATCGAGCTCAAGAACTTCTTCCGCGAGTCGCGCTACTTCGACGCCACGCAGGGCAAGATCCAGGGAAGGGTCGTGCTGGCCGGCAACGGCAAGTCGCTGGCGCAAGTGATGGGCAGCGCCGACGGTTACATGGCCTTCGCGCTGGGCGGCGGCTCGGTCAGCAGCCTGATGGTCAGTCTGGCCGGTCTGCAGATCTTCGACGCGCTGATCCTCTACGTGACCGGCGACAATCGCATTCCCATCAAGTGCGCGGTGAGCCGTCTCAATTTCCAGCGCGGCAACGTCCTCTTCGACCGCACCTTGCTCGATACGCAGAAGTCGGTGCTGTACGTGAAGGGCCAGGTCTCGCTGCAGAGCCAGGCGGTCAGCGCCGAGGTCGACGCCGATCCCAAGAGCTTCGATCTGCTCGACCTGCACGGGACGGTGGCCATCCAGGGCAAGTTACGCGAGCCGCGCATTTCGCTCGGCCGGGTCTTCCCGATCCCGACACCGGTCTTCGGCAATGCCAAGGATGTGGCGTGTCCCCAGGTCACCCAGCAGCTTCTCGCCGCACCCCAGTAATAAAGGAGGGCAGGGCTTCATCTTGTGCCCAACGTCGGTGTTGGTTAGTGTGATTGCGACTAAGTCGCAATCGAGAAAGGTGCAGCCTCGACGTGTCTCCATCCGACCGGACGCTCGCTCTCTACCTGGAGCATCGCGGGTCGTTGGTGAACTACGCCAACGGCATCGTGCGCGATCGTGCCAGCGCCGAGGATGTGGTGCAGGAAGCATGGCTGCGCTTCAACGCCGCCGTCGGTGGCGATCGTGCCGGCACGGAGATCGGCCAGCCCGTCGCCTACCTCTATCGCATCGTCCGCAATCTCGCCCTCGATTGGGTCAATCGCGCCGATGCGCCGTGGGCATCGCCCAGCACGATCGAGCAGATCCCGCACGAGACGCCGTCGGCCGAGCACGTTCTCTTCTACCGCGACGAGCTTCGCGTACTGGCCGGCGCGCTGGGCGAGCTGCCCGAGCGTACCCAGCTCGCCTTCCGCCTGTATCGGCTCGAGGGCCGCACCCTGCAGCAGGTCGCCAATCGTCTCGGCGTCTCCGTCGTCCGTGCTCACCAACTCGTGAAGGACGCGGTCCTTCATGCGGCGCGCCGCCTCGACGGCCCCGAGGAGTGAGGCGGATGGATGTTTTTCCGCGACGCCCTTAAAAGCTGATGCCCCCGTCAGTCTGTCCCATGCAACGGCCCGACAGGCCGAGCGAGGTTCGTGGCCCGTGACTTCCGCGTCGGAAGAGCAGGATCCTTTGCGCAGCGAGGCGGTGGACTGGTTGATCCGCATCCAGGCCGCGCCGGGCGATGCCACTCTGCGCGCGGGCCTCGATGATTGGCTGGCCGCAAGCGCCGCGCGTCGCCGTGCCTATGGCAGCGTCGAGAAGGTCTGGCGTCTCACGGGCGCGCTGCCGGTGGCGGCGCCCGGCGTCGTTTCTCTGGCCGCCGCACGCACCTCCCGGATGCGCCGTGCTGCGGCCCTCGCAATGGCCGCCCTCGCGGCCTGCATCGCGCTCTACTTCCTCCCGGCGCTGCAGCTTCGTCTCGCGGCCGATCACATGACCGGCGTCGCCGAGCTGCGCGAGTTGCGGCTCGACGACGGCAGCACCGTGCACCTCGACGCCGGCAGCGCCATCGCCGTCAACTATGAGGCATCGCGACGCCAGGTGACCCTGCTGGCGGGTCAGGCCTTCTTTCAGGTCGTGCGCGCAACGGACCGTCCTTTCGTCGTCACCGCCGGCGACGTGACGATCACGGTCACCGGCACCGCCTTCGACGTGCGCGCGTCGAACGACGGCGTCGCCGTCGCCGTGCAGTCGGGCTCGATCGACGTCGCGACGAGTAGGGGCGACCGCCACGCGGCAACGTTGATGCGCGGCCAGCGTCTGACGATCGATCGTGGCGGTGC
>SCVT01000474.1 GCA_004296815.1 Reyranella sp.
GGGCTACTGCACCGCGCCAGTGGCCAGCAGGGCGTCGACTTCCGCGGCCGAGTAGCCGGCTTCCGTCAGCACCTCGCGGGTGTGCTCGCCGAGCAGCGGCGCATGTGTCTCGTTCTGCCGTGCGCCGCCCGAGAAGACGTTGGCGAGCTTGGTGCGGCGGATCTTGCCTTCGCTGGGATGCTCCTCTTCGCGGAAGAAGCCGACATCCTTCAGGTGCGGGTCGGTCATCAGATCGTCGATCGTGTTGTAGCGGGCGGCCGGCACGTCGAGCTTGTCGAACAGCTCCACCCACTCGTCGGTGGTCTTGTGGCCGAGGCTGGTCGCCTGGACCTCGAAGTAGGCGGGGGCGTTCCTCGTCCGCGATGCGGCGCTGTCGAAGCGCGGGTCGGTCTTGAGCTCCGGCCGGCCGATGGCGTCGAAGAAGGCGAAGGCCTGGGCGTTGGTGTTCGGCCGAACCGTCACGTAGCCGTCCTTGGTCGGAACGGGCCGGTAGTTGGGGCTGAGCAGGCGGCCGTCTCCCGTCGGGCCAACCGGCGGATCGAAAGTCGCGGCGCCGAGATGCTCGCTCGAGACGAACGAGGCCATGTTCTCGAGCATCGGCACGTCGATCGCCTCGCCCTTGCCGGTCTTCTCGCGGCGGTAGAGGGCGAAGCCGATGCATTGCGCCGCGATGAGGCCGCTGGTGTGATCGCTCATCACCATCGGCACGAAGCGCGGCTCGCCCGTGGCGCGGGCGATGGTGCCGGCGACGCCCGACAGGCTCTGCACCACGGGGTCGTAGGCGGGGCGGTTGAAGTAACGGCCGCCGCGGCCGAAGGCCAGGATCTGGCAGTGGATCAGCTTCGGGTTCTTCTTCGCGAGCGTCGCATAGTCGAGGCCGGCGCGTGCCATGCCCTCGGGCCGGGCATTGGTCACGAACACGTCGGCGCGCCCGATCAGGCGCAGCAGGGCGGCATGACCGTCGGGCTTCTTGAGGTCGAGGCCGATCGATCGCTTGTTGCGGTTGAAGTTGATGAACTTGCCCGACATGCCGGCGTTGCGGCTGCCTTCGGCCATGGTGCGGAGGAGGTCGCCGCCCGGCGCCTCGACCTTGATCACCTCGGCGCCGTAGTCGGCCAGCGTGCGGGTGCAGATCGGGCCGACGACAACCGTGGTGAGATCGACGACGCGGATTCCCGAAAGGGGGCCTCCACTCATGCCTTGAACTCCAGCTCCATCTCGCCGCACAGCACGCCGTTCTTGTCGGCCGCCCAGATCCTGAGCTTGCCGTCGGCCTGCTGCGGCTCGCCGCGCACGTCGATCAGGTCGCCGACCCACAGCGGATGGACGAGGCGGGCGGTGTAGCCGGTCAGCGTGCCCTTGGCGTGCCTGAGCGCCGCGTCGACCATCAGGTGCATCGAGAGGCCACCGTTGGAGACGAGGGCGGGGTAGCCTTCCTCGCTGCGCGTGTAGTCGCCGTCGTAGTGGATGCGGTGGGCGTTCCAGGTGAGGGCGGAGTAGCGGAAGTTGAGCGCGTTGCTGAGCGGGGTCTTGTCGCTCCACGCCTGGTCGGCGCGCGCCTGCGTGGCCACGGTCGCGGTCGTCTTCTGGCCGGGCGGCACGGCGGGGCGGTAGATCGCGTCGAACTCGTCGACCGCGATCTGCTTGCCCGCCTGCTCGTAGGTGTTGCGCATGGTCAGCACGAAGATGTCGCCCGAGCGGCCGCTCTTCGGCACGATGTCGACGACTTCGGCTTTCTTGAGCGCAGGCTCGCCGGCCTTGAGGAGGCCCGTGACCTTGACGCGGCGGCCGGCGCCCATGCGCCG
>SCVT01000750.1 GCA_004296815.1 Reyranella sp.
GGGGCAACCGCCCGATCATGAGCAGCTCGCTGGTCCACACGCCCTCGCGCGAGCCGATGAAGACGCTGATGGGCATGGCCAACCAGGCCGAGGACACCGGCCAGGTGCTGAACGCCTCGGTGTTCGGCGGCTTCCCGCAGGCCGACATTCCTCACCTGGCGCTGAGCTCGGTCATCGTCTGCGACAAGCGCACCGCCGAGGGCGAGATCCTGCTGAACAAGATCCTTGATACGGCGTGGGAGAAGCGCGAGGGCTTCCTGTTCCATGCCGAGCCGCTCTCGGTCCAGGTGGCGCGCGCCAAGTCGCTGGACGGCGGCCCGGTCGTCATGGCGGACCACGGCGACAACACCGCCTCGGGCGGCACGCAGGACGTGATGAGCGTCGTCGAGGAAGCGATGAAGCAGGGTCTCGAGGATGCCTGCGCCGGCCCGATCTGCGATCCCGCCTCAGTCGAGCAGATGATCAAGGCGGGCGTCGGCGCCGAGGTGACGCTGAGCCTCGGCGGCAAGATCGACATGCCGGCCATGGGTCTGAAGGGCAAGCCGCTCAAGGTCACCGGCAAGGTGAAGGCGATCACCGACGGCCAGTTCACCGTCACCGGCCCGATGGCCACCGGCACGACTGTCCGCATGGGCCGCACGGCGGTGCTCGACACCGGCAAGATGCAGATCGTGGTCTCGGAGAAGCGCGCCGAGCCCTATGACCTGGGCGTCTTCACCCATTGCGGCATCGACCCGCGCCGCAAGAAGTTCGTGCTGATCAAGTCGCGCCAGCATTTCCGTGCGGGCTTCGAGCCGATCGCCAAGCACATCGTGATGTGCGACGGCGACGGCTGCACGGCATCCGACCTCAAGCTCTTCAAGTACACGCGGGTCAAGCGTCCGCTCTACCCGTTCGACCTCGACATGCGGCTCGGCCGCAACGAAGCCTAGGAGCCGCCGCATGGCCAACTACGACATCGTCATCCGCAACGGCCAGGTCGCCGACGGCACGGGCAAGAAGCTGTTCGCCGCCGACGTCGCCCTCAAGGGTGACCGCATCGCCGCCGTCGAGGCGCCGGGCTCGCTGCGCGGCGACAACGAGATCGACGCCAAGGGCAAGGTCGTCGCGCCGGGCTTCATCGACGTG
>SCVT01000475.1 GCA_004296815.1 Reyranella sp.
ATCGACCTGCTGTCGCGCAGCACGTTCGGGGCCTCGACCGGGCTGCTTCTGAGCGGCACCGCCTTCGCTCTGCTGGTGGCGTATACAGTGCGTTTCCTCGCCGTCGGCATCGCGAGTGTCGGGCCGGGATTGGCCGCCATCGATCCCGCCATGGATGCGAGCGCACGCGTGCTGGGCGCGCGACCGCTGCAGGTGCTGCGCTACATCCACCTGCCCATGCTGCGCGCACCCGCCCTGACTGCGGCGATCATCGCTTTCGTTGAGGTCCTGAAGGAACTGCCGGCGACGCTGCTGATCCGCCCGTTCAACTTCGACACGCTGGCGATCGGCGTCTACCGCTTCGCCTCCGACGAACGCCTGGCGCAGGCGGCCGTCGGAGCCATCTTCATTGTCCTGGTGTCGCTCGCGCCCGTGATCCTGCTGAGCAGGACCCTGGCGGCGGCGGCGCGGCCTACTTCCAGCCCGCGCGATCCATGATCTTCAGCGCCTCGGCGTTGTTCTGCGCGAACACCCGGGCGTTGAGCTGGTCTTCCTTGAAGGTTCCGAGCGTCTTGAGCTGATCGGAGAGCGCCACGCCGGCCACCACCGGATACTCGTTGTTGCCTTCGGCGAAGTACTTCTGCGCCGGCGCCGAGACCAGATACTCGAGGAACTTGATCGCGGCTTCCTTGTTCGGCGAGTACTTGGCCACGCCGCCCGCGCTCAGGTTGATGTGCGTGCCGCGGTTGCCCTGGTTCGGGAACACCAGCGTGGTCTTGGAGATGACCTCCATGTCCTCGGGCTTCTTCGACTTCATCAGGTTCGCGTAATAGTAGGTGTTCGTCACCGCGAGTTCGCCCTCACCGGCGGCCGCAGCGCGGATCTGGTCGGTGTCGCCGCCGCGCGGCGGACGGGCGAGGTTCGCCGCCACACCCTTGGCCCACTCCTCCGTCTTGACGGGGCCATCGGCAGCCAGGATCGAGCCGACCAGCGACTGGTTGTAAATGTGGCCCGAGGAGCGGATCAGCACCTTGCCCTTCCACTTCGGATCGGCGAGGTCCTCGTAGTTCTTCGGCGCGTTGGCGGCGGTGACCTTCTCCTTGTTGTAGACGATCACGCGGGCGCGCTTGGAGAAGCCGAACCAGCTGTTGTCCGGGTCGCGCAGGTGCGCGGGGATCGCCTTGGAGAGCACATCGGACTTCACCGACTGCAGCAGGCCCATCTCGCGGGCGCGCTCGATGCGGCCGGCGTCGACGGTGATGAACACGTCGCACGGGCTCTTGTCGCCCTCGGTGCGCAGGCGCTGTACGAGCGGATCGGGCTCGGCGTCGACGCGGTTGATCTTGATGCCCGTCATGTCGGCGAAGTTGCCGTAGAGCGCCTCGTCGGTGTTGTAGTGACGCGCCGAGTAGAGGTTGAGGGTGCCGCCCTGCGCCCAGGCACGCCGGGCGATCATCAGGCCCGAACCGAAGGCCAGGCCGGTCTTCACGAGCGCACGTCTCTTCACGTCATCCTCCACTGCGAGTGAGTATCAATGGCCCGATAGCACCCGGTATGCAGGACTGCAAATCAATTGCAAATCAATCTACGGAATACATTAGTTAAAATCGGCCACCGCCCCTTTGCCTTGAAAAAGCCATTCGGATTAACATTTCGATCACGTGGAGTTACGGGGAGCGACGATGCTGCTAGCGCAGGTCCTTGCCCGCGTCGTGCGCGAAGGGCAGTTGACGATCATCGACGAAGCCGGTCACTCGCATCGGCTGACCGGCGCGCGGCCCGGTCCCGCAGTCACCATGCGCGTTCACGACTGGTGGACGGGAGTCCGCGTCGCCTTGCGCCCCCGCCTCGCCCTGGGCGAGGCCTATATGGACGGCCGGCTGACCGTCGAGGACGGCACGCTCTACGACCTGCTCGACCTGCTCGGGCGCAACATCGCGGCGCTCGAGACGACGCCGATGGTGCGCGTCTCCTATGCCGTGCAGCGCTGGCTGCGCGTGCTGGAGCAGTACAACCCCATCGGCAAGGCGCAGAAGAACGTCGCCCACCATTACGACCTCAAGGACCAGCTCTACGACTTCTTCCTCGATCGCGACCGGCAGTACTCCTGCGCCTATTTCAAGACCGGCAATGAGTCGCTCGAAATCGCGCAGGTCGACAAGAAGCGCCATATCGCCGCCAAGCTGCTGCTGCGGCCCGGCCAGAAGCTGCTCGACATCGGCTCGGGCTGGGGCGGCATGGGCCTCTATCTCGCCGGCGAGCACGGCATCGACGTGACGGGCGTGACGCTGTCGAAGGAACAGCACACGGTCTCGAGCCGGCGTGCGCTCGAAGGCGGCGTCGCCGACCGTGTCCGCTTCAAGCTCATCGACTATCGCCAGGAGCCGGGCCGCTACGACCGCATCGTGTCGGTCGGCATGTTCGAGCATGTCGGCTCCGCGCACTACGTCGAGTACTTCCGCAAGGTAAAGGAGCTGCTGGCCGACGACGGCGTCATGCTGCTGCATTCGATCGGCCGCATGGAGCCGCCCGGCGGCACCAACACCTGGCTGCGCAAGTACATCTTCCCGGGCGGATACTCGCCCGCCCTGTCGGAGGTCCTCGCCGCGATCGAGAAGGTCGGCCTGTGGGTGACCGACATCGAGATCCTGCGCCTGCACTATGCAGAGACTCTGCGCCAGTGGCGGCATCGCTTCCTCGCCAACAGGGAGCAGATCAAGCAGCTCGCCGGCTACGACGACCGATTCTGCCGCATGTGGGAGTTCTATCTCGTCGGCTGTGAGGTCGCGTTCCGGTACATGAATCAGATGGTTTTCCAGCTCCAGATCGCCCGGCGCCAGGACGCCGCACCGCTGACGCGCGACTACATGATCGACGGCGAACGCGGTGACGCCGCGAGTTCCATGGCGGCGGAGTGACGAACCTCTAGGGTTGTCCCCACCTTTCAGGTTATCCTGACGAGGCCACAGCATTAGCGGTGGTGGCTGTTCCCTCTGGCCACTAACAAAGGCTCTACATGGAGCCCCTGAAAGATACCTCGAACGTCACGAGGCTGCCCGGCGCGGAAGATGCGCGGCTGCGCGAGCCGCCGCACAATTTCGAGGCGGAGCAGGCGCTGCTCGGCGCCATCCTCGTGAACAACGCCGCCTACCAGCGCGTGGCGGAGTTCCTGCGGCCCGAGCACTTCGCCGATCCGCTGCATGGCAAGCTCTTCGATTCGCTGAGCCGCCTGATCGAGCGCGGCCAGGTCGTGAGCGCGGTCACGCTCAAGACCTATGTCGAGCAGGACGAAACGATGAAGGCAGCCGGTGGTGCCGCCTACCTCGCGCGTCTCGCGGCCGCGTCGGTCCACGTCATCGACGCCGCCGCCTTCGGCCGTGCCGTGCACGATCTCTTCCTGCGCCGCCAGCTCATCGACCTCGGCGAGAACGTCGTGAACGGCGCCTTCTCGGGCGACGTCGATGAAACGGCGCTGCAGCAGATCGAGACGGCGGAAAAGAAGCTCTACGACCTCGCGACCACCGGCCAGACGGAAGGAGGCTTCAAGCCCTTCCGCATGGCGCTCACCGAGGCCACCGTCGCGGCCGAGGCGGCCTACCACCGTGTCGGCCAGCTCACCGGCGTGGCCTCCGGCCTCACGCAGCTCGACAAGCTGCTGGGCGGCCTGCACCGCTCCGACCTCTTGATCCTCGCGGGCCGCCCCTCGATGGGGAAGACCGCGCTCGCGACCAACATCGCTTTCAACGCGGCGAAGGCCTACCGCGAGGAGATCGTCGACGGGCAGCCCAAGGCGGTCGACGGCGCTGTCGTCGGCTTCTTCTCACTCGAAATGTCGTCCGAGCAGCTCGCCACCCGCATGCTCGCCGAGCAGGCCGAGGTCTCCTCGGAGAAGATCCGCAAGGGCGAGCTGATCAGCAGCGACTTCGACCGCGTGCTCTCGATCAGCCAGGAGCTCGAGCATCTCAACTTCTTCATCGACGACACGCCGGCGCTCTCGATCGCCGCGCTGCGCACCCGCGCCCGACGCCTCAAGCGCACGCACGGGCTCGGTCTGCTGATCGTCGACTACCTGCAGCTCCTCAACCCGTCGGGCAAGTCGCGGCAGGAGAACCGCGTGCAGGAGGTCTCGGAGATCACGCGCGGCCTCAAGACGCTCGCCAAGGAACTGGACGTTCCGGTGATCGCGCTGTCGCAGCTCAGCCGTGCCGTCGAGCAGCGCGAGGACAAGCGACCGCAGCTCGCCGACCTCCGCGAATCGGGCTCGATCGAGCAGGACGCCGACGTCGTCATGTTCGTCTATCGCGAGGAGTACTACCTCACCCGCTCCGAGCCGACGCGTCGCGCCGAGGAAAGCGACCAGCGCTTCAACGAGCGTCACGACGCCTGGAAGCAGCGCTGCGAGCAGACCTACGGCAAGGCCGAGGTGATCGTGGCCAAGCAGCGTCACGGCCCCACCGGCATCGTCCAGC
>SCVT01000476.1 GCA_004296815.1 Reyranella sp.
TCGGCGCACTGCTCCAGCGAATCGACGACGGCGACAGCCGTCGCATAGAGCGCCGGCGAGATCTCCGACTTGTCGGGATTGTCGGCCCCGACCGCGGCGATGAAGGTGCCGGGCCGCACCAGGTCGGGCGTCAGGAACGCCTGCCGCGCCGAGGTGCAGGTGACGACGACGTCGCTGTTCCGCACCACGTCGAGACTGTCGGCGGCGACCGTCTCGATCCCGAGCGCTGCGCCCAGCTCGGCGGCCAGCGTCCGCGCGGCGTCAGGCTTCGCATCCCAGACATGGAGGCGCTGCAGCGCGAGCGCGGCGGCGATCGCGCGCCCCTGGATGCGGCCCTGCACACCCGCGCCACAGATCGTGGCGACCCGCGAGTCGGCCCGCGCGAGATGGCGCGCCGCCAGCGTCGTGGCGGCGGCCGTGCGCTGGATCGTGACCTCGATCGAGTCCATCAGCGCGAGCGGCCGGCCGTTGCGCGCATCGGCCAGATAGATGACGCCCTGCACGGTCGGCAGTCCGACGACGGCCGGATTGTCCGGATAGTTGCCGTTGAGCTTGATCGCCATCACCGGCGGATCGCCCGCCAGCAAGGCCGCGGCCTTGGCGTGATAGGCGCCGCCGGGCACGGGAAAGGCGGCGGCGGGTGGCGCCAGCGCCGCGCCCGTCGCGGCGGCGCGGAAGCCGGCTTCGACTGCGTCGACATAGTCGTCGTAGGCCATCAGTCGCGCGATGTCGGCGCGCGAGAGGACCAGCAGCTCGCTCATGTTGCAAAGACCGCGGCGCGATGGCTCCGCGGCAGGAAAGCGTAGAGCCGGTCGCCCTCTGCCGACAGCGCCGTGGTGTGGGCGCCGCGCTCGGTCTCGATCCGCCCCAGACTCGACATGTCCCGCGTGTCGAAGACGTCGATCACGCCGGGATCGCCGACGGCGACATAGAGATGCCGGCGCTGGCGGTTGAAGAAGATCACGTCGGGCGTGCCGCTCAGCGGCCGCTCGCTCAGGACTTTGCAGGACGCAGCGTCGAGCGTGACCAGGGTGCCGGCGTCGCAGGCACAGAACAGCCGGCCGGTGTCGCGGTCGAGATCGAGGCCGTGCGGTCCCGCCGCCGGCACGGCGATCATGTGGGCGACCTCCGTCGGCTTCCTGGCGTCGACGACGACGATCACCGCCGGGTCGAGGATGTTGACGTAGAAGAGGTCCCGGTCGGGGTCGAACACCGTCCAGCGCGTGCGGCCGGGCACCTCGATCGAGGCCACGGCGGCGCGCGCCCTGACATCGACCATGGTGAGCGTATAGGACCGCGCCACCGCCGGATCGCCGACATTGGCGGCCAGCAGGAGCTTGCGCGTGGGGTCGTAGGCGAGGCCGTTGGGCCTGAGGCCGACCCCGACCTTGGCGACCTCGGGGTTCGGGCCGGGCGCGAAGATGCCGACCGTGTTCTCCCCGCGGTTCGAGGTGAAGATCAGGTCGGCCTCGTCGCTCACCAGCGCGCCGGCGACGGCCTTGAGGTTGGGGACCGAGTAGAGGAAGCGCGCGCGGTCGAACACGTCGACCGCGTCGTTGGCGGTGTGCGCGACATAGACGTGACCGGTCGCGGCATGGACGGCAGCATGGTCGAAGCCGCCGCTTCCGGCATTCTCCGGCAGGTCGACATGGCCTTCGAGCGTCAGGGGACAGGCGGTCATGGCCGGCTCACATCTTGGGCGGCCAGTTGTGCGTCTCGCCGGTCAGGCTGCGGCACCACGCGTAGAGCGCGTCGTACATCACCATGCCGTGCTTCAGCATCTCGTGGTCGTCCTGGTGCATGTGGCTGAGGCCGAGCGAGATCGCGAACAGCCCGGCCGATTGCGGCGTGAGATCGAGGCGCGACGTGTCGGCGCCCCGCACGATGTCCGCGAGCTTGTCGAGGCCCGGCGCGTCCAGTTTGTATTCGGCGATGAAGGCATCGAAGCTGCACTTCTCGCCCACGTGCGTGAACTTCACGCCGGGCACGTCGTAGGGCACGGCGCCGGTCTCCTTGGCCGTGGCCAGCACCTTGTCGGCCGGCACGTAGAGGAACTCCGGCTGCTTCTCGATGAAGCGCTGGATCAGCCACGGACAGGCGATGCGGTCGATCTTGGGACGCTCGCGGGTTACCCACTTGGTCATGACGGTTCTCCTCGGCTGGTGATTCGGAAGGCGATGGCGACGATGGCGCCGGCCACGATCAGGCTCGCCGCCGTGACGGTGGCGAGGCCCGCGACGCCGCTGTCGGTGGCGGCGATCACGACCCAGCCGCCGCCCACGATGACGACGGTGCGGACGACCACGGCGATCAGCGGCCACAGCGTCCGGCCCATGGCCTGGAAGGCCTGGGTCAGCGTGTTCATGCCGATGAACGGGTAGCCGACTGCAACGATGACGAGATAGAGCGCGGCGGCGTCGACGACGTCGGGCGCGCTGGTGAACAGGGCGGCCCAGGCACGCGGCCAGGCGAGGGCGGCGAGGCCGATCAGCGCCGTGGCACCCACGGCCATCGCCGCGGCCGTCCAGGCGATGCGGTTCGCGCGCTCCTTCTTGCCGGCGCCGATGTTGGTGCCGACCATGGCGACGACGGCAGCGCCGAGCCCGAACACCACGGGATACATCACGTATTCCAGGCGCACGGCGGCACCGACGCCCGCCAGCGCCGCGCCGCCCAGCGCGCCGGCATAGCCGGTGAGGGCGGCCAGCGAGAGGTTGTTCAGCACCGGCTGCAGCGAGAGCGGCACGCCGACGCGCAGGATCTCGGCGAACAGACGGGCTTCCAGCCGGATGCCGCGGAGCCTCAGCGTCACCGCGGTGCGGCCCGAGGCGAGGAACCAGGCGAGCGCCGCCGTCGCGGCGCCGAAGGCGATGATCGTGGCGATGCCCGCGCCTGCGATGCCGAGCGAGGGCACCGGCCCCAGGCCGAACACCAGCAGCGGCACCAGGCAGAGATGGAGCGCCTCGCAGCCGACATAGACCCAGGCGAGCAGGGCGACCTGGCCGGTACCGCGCACGATGCTGGTCAGGATGCTGAGCAGCCAGTAGGCGAGCGCGCCGGCGAAGATGACGTTGGAGTATTCGACCGCGGCGGCCAGCGTCGCGCCTTCGCCGCCGAGCAGCGCGTAGATCGCAGGCCCGGCGAGCAGGAGCACGAGGGAGAAGAGCGCCGCCGCCGCGACGGCGATCGCGATGCCGTGGACGGCCAGCGCATTGGCTTCGTCCCGCCGGCCGGCGCCGATGGCGCGCGCCACCGCGCCCGCGAGCGCGCCGCCCATGCTGAAGTTCGCCATCTGCTGCATCAGCATCAGCAGCGGGAACACCAGCGCGAGGCCCGCCAGCGCCTCGGGCCCGAGCCTGCCCACGAAGTGCGCGTCGACGCCCGTCGTGATCGCGATCAGGATCACGTTGACCACGAGGTTGGGGGCGGCGAGCCGCAGCAGCGTGCTGCCGATCGGGCCTTCGAGCAGCAGCCGCGTGCGTGCCGTGGGGCCGGTGCTCGCCGCGGCGGTCACGCGCCGCCGTCCTTGATCGGCTCGGTCGGCATGCCGTCGGCGCGCCAGGCGCCGATGCCGCCCGCGACCGCCACCGCGTCGAGGCCGCGCTCGCGCAGCTTGGCCGCGCAGTTGCCGCCGATCTCGAAGCCCCAGGCGCAGTAGACCAGCGCCTTCGCACCCTTGGGCAGCGAGGCCACGACCTCGTCGACCTTGTCGGGCGGGGCGCGCCGCGCACCGCGCAGGCGCACCGGCACGGAGGCCGCGTCGTCGGCCAGACGCGCGTCGATCACGATGAGGTCCGGATCGGCCTCGAGCATCTTCCGCGCCTCGGGCGTCGTGACCATGTGCGGCTTCTGCTCGGCCGCAGCGCCCTCGAAGCGGGCGGCGACCCGCGCCCAGGCGATGTTGGCCATGAAGGCGTCGACGTAGGCAGCCACGTTGGCGCCGAAGTCGAGATGGTAGGAGTGCTCGTACATGTCGAGTGCCAGCAGCGGCGTGCCGCCCGCGAGCCCGTGCGTGTGGTCGGCTGCCCACACGTTGCTCAGCGTCCCGTCACGTGGCGAGCGCGTCAGCAGCACCCAGCCCGAGCCGCCGCCCAGCGCGCGGCCCATGGCGACGAACTCGGCGCGCCAGCGCGCGATGGAGCCGAAGTCGCGCACGATGGCATCTGCCAATGCACCGGTCGGATCGCCGCCGCCGCCTTCGCCCAGGCAGTCGAAGTAGATCTCGTGCAGCAGCATCGAGTTGGTGGCGATCAGCTCCTCGCGCTTCAGCCCGTTCAGGAAGAAGCCCGGCGCCGAGGCCGCCTCGATGAGCTTGAGCTCGCCCCTGATGGCGTTGAGGCGCCGCACCGCGCCGCCGTAGTTGTTCTCGTAGTGGCTGGCGATCAGGCGGGGAGAGAGCCCCTTGAGGCGCGACGGCTTGAAGGAGATCGGCCGGGCATGGAAAGACATCTATTTCTCCCTGGTGATACACTCGTTTCATCGCCAAAATACGCTTGTGCCATCGGCATGCAAGGTAAAAATGATACAAGTGTTGCATTT
>SCVT01000747.1 GCA_004296815.1 Reyranella sp.
GCTGGAAGAGGCCGTGCGAATGCTAACCAGCCGTCCGGCCGAAGTATTTGGGCTTTCAGATCGCGGCTTGATTGCCTTGGGCATGCCCGCGGACCTTGTGGTGTTTGATCCGGGGACAGTCGGTAGTGGCAAGGTTCGCCGGGTCTTTGACCTTCCGAGCGGCGCCGACCGTCTCGTTTCCGACGCAGAGGGCATTGAGGCCGTAGTTGTGAATGGCACCTTGGTGAGGCAATCCAATCGAGACCTCTTGAACCACTCGACATCGGTAATGCCGGGACGTCTATTGCGGCGTGGTCGAGCAGACGCGTAAAGGTTGAAGGAATCGCTCGCTAAGTCTCTCACTTAGTTCGAGTGGCGGAACCGTTTCAGGTCTCGAATGCAGTTCATTCTTCTTGACGGCTCCGACTCATCACCAATAGAGTGACGCAAAACCAAATAAGTATTAGAAAAAAAGTCGCCGGGTGGGGCGCTGGATGTGAGCAATCATTTCTCTAGAGCGTGTTTGTATCAGGCTTGCTCGGTCGTGTTGCCTGGCCTGCAGCTGCCTAGCATAACTATGATCGCACGAATCAGCAGATAATCAGACGTGCAGCTGAGGCGTTGAAAGGCAGTTGAAGTTGGATGAAGTTTCGATTCTCGGCGTCGCCACCTTGTCCAAGAAGTTCGGCGGCGTCACTGCTGTGCAGGATGTCTCGGTCGACGTGCCGCGCGGCGGTATCCTGTCGATCATCGGTCCCAACGGCGCCGGCAAAACTTCGCTCCTGAACATGATTTCGGGTTTCTACAAGCCCGACACCGGTCGCGTCGTGCTCGAAGGTCGTGACATCACCCAGAAGAAGCCGAGCGACATCGCGGCGATGGGGATCGCGCGCACCTTCCAGAACATCGCCCTGTTCAGCGGGCTCACCGTCCTCGACAACCTGATGCTCGGCCGCCACGTGCGCATGAAGTCGGGTGTGCTGTCGAGCGTCATCTATTGGGGCATGGCCCAGAAAGAAGACATCGCCCATCGCGAGGCGATCGAGGAAATCATCGAGTTCCTGAAGTTGCAGGATCTGCGCAAGCAGCCGACCTCGGCGCTGGCCTACGGTCTGCGCAAGCGCGTCGAGCTGGGACGGGCGCTGGCGTCGGAGCCGAAAGTGCTGCTGCTCGACGAGCCGATGGGCGGCATGAACCAGGACGAGAAGGAAGACATGGCGCGCTACGTCCTCGACGTGAACCAGGAGCGTGGCGTCACGGTCGTCCTGATCGAGCACGACATGGGCGTGGTCATGGATATTTCCGACAGGGTCGTGGTTCTCGACCGCGGCCGGTGCATCGCCACGGGCACGCCCGATGAGATGCAGCGCCACCCCAAGGTGATTGAGGCCTATCTCGGCACGTCCAAAAGCGGAGGCCGTGTATGAGTCTCGTCGACTCCCCGAAGACCGACACATTGCCCAAGCTTGTGGCGCGTAACGCCGCCGCCGATCCGGGCGGCGCGGGCATGCGCGAAAAGACGCGCGGCGTCTGGCAGACCTATACCTGGGCCGATTATCAGGACCATGTGCGCGATTTCGCCCACGGCCTGGCTTCGATGGGCTTCAAGCGCGGCGACAAGCTCTCGGTCGTGGGCGACAACCGGCCGCAGCTCTATTTCGCCCAGGTCTCGGCCCAGGCCCTGGGTGGTGTTTCGGTGCCGGTCTATCAGGATTCGATCGCGTC
>SCVT01000477.1 GCA_004296815.1 Reyranella sp.
AGGCTTCAACGAGCAGGCCTACAGGGAGTGCCTCGCGAATGCCGTCGCGGACTATGCGCCGTGGCGCCATTCGCGGCTGGTGCTGTCGGTCAATCCGCTGCGCACCGGGCCGGGGCAGGGTAACGGCGACCAGGCCTTTACGGAGCGGCTAATGCACGAATGTCGGGGCGCGGTCGGCCGCCGCTGCGTGTTCGACAACCACGATCTAGACACCGACCTGCCGCGGCCGCTCTACCGGATCTACGAGACGATGAAGCGGCTGGGGCCGGAGATCCAGTTCCAGACCTGGCGCACGACGCCCCGGGACTTCGACGGCACCATCCGGCTGGGCGTCTCCTACGGCGCCAGCGGCATCGAGCTCTACCAGGACTATGGCGGTTTCCCGCAGATCGAGGACGCCCGGCTGCGGCGCTGGGCGGCGATGCTCGAACGGAACAGCAGATAGAAGATAAAATGGTCGGGGCGACAGGATTTGAACCTGCGACCCCCAGTCCCCCAGACTGATGCGCTACCAGGCTGCGCTACGCCCCGACCGGTGCCCGGGCTGGTCGGCCCGCGGCAGGGGGGCTTTAGCGCGAATGGCAGCGATGCCGCAAGCCGGGTTGCGTCGCCGCGGCGGGCAATAGATACAGGCGGCATGATCGATCCCGGCCGCCGCGTCCTGTTGTTCTCGTCCATCGGACACGCGCTGATGCACATGATGACGGCGTTCTACGCCGTGATCGTGCTGACGCTCGCCATCTCCTGGAAGCTGCCGCCCGAGGATCTGCTGCGCCTCTATGCGCCGGCCACCATCCTGCTGGGCGTGGTGTCGCTGCCGGCGGGCTGGCTGTCGGACCGGTTCGGCGCCCCGGCCATGATGGTCGTCATGTTCGTGGGCCTCGGCCTCTCGTCGATTGCCTGCGGCCTGGTACCGACCGGCGATACGCTGATGCTGTCGCTGGCGCTCTGCGGCATCGGCACGTTCGGCGCTTTCTATCATTCGGTCGGCATCGGCTGGGTGATCCGCACGGCCAAGGAGCAGGGCCACGCGATGGGCGTGAACGGCCTGTGGGGCAGCGCGGGGCTGGCGCTCTACGGCATCGTGCCGGGCGTGCTGATCACGATCGCCTCGTGGCGCGCCGCCTTCATCGTTCCCGGCATCGTCTGCGTCGCCGTGGGCGTGGTGCTCTTCTGGCAGATGCGGCAGGGCAAGGTCGGCGACCGGCCGATGCCCGCGACCGCGGGGGTCCAACTCGGCCGCCGCGAGTTCTGGCGGGTCTTCTCGGTGCTCTCGGTCACCATGGCGCTGGAAGGCGTGATCTGGCAGGCGGTGATGTTCGGCGCGGCGCTCGTGTTCGAGGCCAAGCTCGCGCCCGAGATCACCACGTTGCGCGACGGGCTCGCCTCATGGGGCATCGTCACCAAGGAAGTGCTGTGGGTCGGACTCGCGACCTCGATGATCTACGTCGTGTCGGGCTTTGCTCAGTACGCGATGGGCCGGCGCATCATCGACCGCTACCCGCTCAAGACGACTTACGTCGTGGCCTCGGCGCTGCAGATCTTCGCCATGATCGCGCTCGCCATGGGCAACGGCTACGTGGCGCTGCTGGGTGCCATCGGGTCGGCGGTGCTGAGTTCGGCGGCGGGCCCGATCGAGAACATCCTGATCGCCCGCTACACGCCCAGCCGCTATCACGGGCTGGGCTTTGGCGCGAAGTTCGTGGTGGCGTTCGGCGCCGGCCCGATCGCGATCCTGCTGATCGCCTGGATCCGCGAGACGACGGGCAGCCTCGAGCTGTTCTTCCTGGGCCTCGCGGCGACGTCGGTGGTGATCACGCTCGTGGCGCTGCTGCTGCCCGGCGCCGATCACGGCCGGGAAGCGCCAGTGCCGCAGGCGGCCCCCGCCGAATAGAGGGGGCTGAATAGTCCCTACTTGCCGCCGCGCGCCGCCTTGTAGGCCGGCCGCGCCAGGCAGCGATCGAGCCAGGCGCCGGCATTGGGGTAGGGGCCGAAGTCGAACTTGATCGGCTTGGCCCAGCTCATCACCGAGGCGAGGTTGAGGTCGGCGACGGTGAACGTCGAGCCGAGCAGGTAGTCGCGGCCCTGCAGCGCACCGTTCAGCACGCCGAACGGCTTGGGCAGCATCTTCTGCGCGTCGGCGACGGCGTCGGGCTTGCGCTTGTCGGGCGGCGTCATGAACATGTCGATCAGGATCGTGAGCAGGGGCTTCTCGACCTCGGTCATGCCCCAGAAGCTCCACTGCCACACCAGTGCCTGATCCTCGAGGCTGGCCGGCATGAAGCCGCCCTTGCCGTGCTTGCTCGCGAGATAGAGATTGATGGCCATCGACTCGAAGAGCTTGAACTCTCCGTCGACCATCGCCGGCACCTTGCCGTTCGGATTGACCTTCAGATAGTCCGCGTTCTTGAGATCCTTCATCTCGACGCCGACATGCTCGAACGGGATGCCAAGCTCGTGCACGATCCAGAGTGCGCGTGCGGCACGCGAGGCCGTCGGGCCGTAAATCTTCACAGTCACTTCGCAGTCTCCCCAGACCCAAATCGGCAGTGACGATAAAGCAGCGCGCGCGTGCGGTAAAACGTTCTATTCCGCGAAACCGTACTCAGTGCCGACATAGCCGTCGCGATGGCCGAAACGCTCCATCATTACGGTCGTGATGTCCTTGTCGCCGGCAGCGACCCAGCCGCCGGCACGTACCGCATAGCGCTGCGAGGCCGCGGCCGGACGCGGCGCCTCACCGCGCTGCAGGGCGCGTGCGGCCGACATCACGAGCTTGCGGAACTCCACGATGCCGACGTCGGTCGGCCCGAGATGTTCCTTCGTGCGGTCCTGGATTGCGCCCTGGCTGTCCTGGATCGCGGCGTCCTGGTCGGAGACGCCGGCGATGCCGGTGTAGCTCAATGTCTTCTGCAGCTCGCGATCGAGCATGTAGTCGTTCTGCATGTTCTTCTTCGGCACGTAGTGCTCGTCGATCTCGGCATGCAGGCTGAGGCCCGCGGCATACTTCGTGCGCTCGGCGTTGCTGAGCGGCCGGTCGGGCGTCCAGCTGTAGGTGTAGACCCAGCACGTCGTGTCATCGATCGGGACCCAGGTCTGGCCGTGATAGACCTCGCCGGGAAACGCGACCGGTACCAGTGCATGGTTGGGCGCGAGGAACTGTGCGATGCGCCAGTAGATGTCGGTCGTGTCGGTCTTGCGGCCGGCGGCGATCACGAGGCCGGCGTCGTGGCCGTGGATCTTGAACTTGGGCCGCGGATCGTCGGTCACCCAGCGGCTGCGGTCGGCGAGGCCGCCTTCCTGGCCGATCGCCGAGGTCTTGCGCAGGATGTCGACGCGCACGGCCTCGTCCTTGGTCGGGATGGCGTGCAGGAAGGAGAAGTGCGCCGTGTCGATCGCGCCTTCTAGGCTCTGCACCCAGTTGCAGTCCTGCCGCTTCTTGGAGACGTAGCGATGGGCGGCCGGCACCAGGCCGAGCTCGAGCTGCGACAGTTCGGGCATCGTCTCGCGCGGACCCATGTAGACCCAGACCATGTCGGCCCATTCGCGCGTCGGGTAGGCGAGGAGCTTGATCTTCTCCTTGTAGGTCGATTCCGGCGGCGAGGTCGGGAGGTCGATGCAGTTGCCGTCGACGTCGAACTTCCAGCCGTGGAACGAGCAGCGGATGCCGCATTCCTCGTTGCGCCCGAAATAGAGATTGGCGCCGCGGTGCGGGCAGTGCGGCTCGACGATGCCGACGCGGCCGTTGCTGTCACGGAAGGCGACGAGATCCTCGCCCAGGATCTTGATCTTCTTGGGCGGGCCGTCGCGCTCGGCGATCTCCTCGGAGAGGAGCGCCGGCATCCAGAAGCGGCGCAGCAGGTCGCCCATCGGCGCGCCCGGCCCGGTGTGCGTCAGGAAGACGTTGTCGGCGTAGCTCAGCATCACTCACCCAATCCGTACTGGTTGCCGATATAGCCGCGGGGATGGCCGAAGCGCTCGGTCATCACCGTGGCGAGATCCTTCTCCGGGGCCGCGACCCAGCCGCCCGAGCGCACGGCGTAGCGCTGTGCGAGCGCGGGCTGCGGCGGTGCTTCGCCCGACGCCAGCTTGCGGGCGGCGCCCATCACCAGCTTGCGGAACTCGACGATGCCGATGTCGGTCGGCCCGAGATGCTCCTTGGTGCGGTCCTGGATCGGACCCTGGCTGTCCTGGATGGCGGCGTCCTGCTCGCTGACCCCAGTGATGCCGGTGAAGTTCTCTTTCAGCTGCACATTGCGGTCGCGCAGGTAGTCGTTGTGCCTGTTGCGCAGCGGCATGTAGTCGGCGTCGACCTCGGAATGGACGTTGAAGCCACCGCGGTACTTGGCGCGCTCGGAGTTGCTGAGCGGCCGCTCGGGCTGCCAGCAGTAGGTGTAGATCCAGCAGTTCACGTCGTCGACCGGCACCCACGACTGCCCGTAGTAGATCTCGCCAGGGAAGGCGGCCGGCGTGTAGGCGTGGTTGGGCATCAGGAACTGCGCGATGCGCCAGTAGAGATCGCGACCGTCGGTCTTGCGGCCGCCGCCGATCACGAGGCCGGTCTCGTGCCCGAGCACGCTGAACCTGGGCCGCGGGTCGTTCTGGACCCAGCGCACGCGGTCGTCGGGCTTGGCCTGGTCGCCCAGGGCGGCATTGGCCATTGCCTTGCGCGCGCCTTCCTCGTCGGTCGCCAGCACCTTGTGCAGGAAGGAGAAGTGCGAGGTGTCGATCGCGCCTTCGAGGCTCTG
This sequence comes from Reyranella sp., assembly GCA_004296815.1. GTDB lineage: Bacteria > Pseudomonadota > Alphaproteobacteria > Reyranellales > Reyranellaceae > Reyranella. The sequence continues at coordinate 4,749 of SCVT01000477.1, forward strand.
CACCCAGTTGCAGTCCTGCCACTTCTTGGTGACGAAGCGCGAGGCCGCAGGGACCAGGCCCATCTCGAGCTGCGGCAGCTCGGGCATCGCATCGCGCGGACCCATGTAGACCCAGATCATGTCGCCCCATTCGCGGGTCGGGTAGGCGAGGAGCTTGACCTTTTCCTTGTAGGCCGAGTCCGGCGGCGAGGTCGGCAGGTCGACGCAGTTGCCATCGACGTCGAACTTCCAGCCGTGGAAGGAGCAGCGCAGCCCGCATTCCTCGTTGCGGCCGTAATAGAGGTTGGCACCACGGTGCGGGCAGTGCGGCTCGACGATGCCGACGCGGCCGTCGGTGGCGCGAAAGGCCAGCAGATCCTCGCCCATGATGCGGATCTTCTTCTGCGGCCCGTCGCGCTGGGGCAGTTCCTCCGACAGCAGTGCCGGCATCCAGAACCGGCGCAGCAGCTCGCCCATCGGCGTGCCGGGCCCGGCCCGGGTCAGGAATTCATTGTCCGCCTTGCTGAGCATCCGGACGTTCCTCCTAAAGTCTTCTTCATTTGGTGGCCTTCGCCAGGGCCTGGTCGAGGTCCGCGATGATGTCGGCCACCGATTCGATGCCGATGGAGAGTCGCAACACGTCGGGGCCTGCGCCCGCGGCGACGCGTTGCTCTTCGGAGAGCTGGCGGTGCGTCGTCGAGGCGGGATGGATGATCAGGCTTTTGGCGTCGCCGATGTTGGCGAGATGCGAGAAGAGCTCGACGGCGTCGACGACCTTCACGCCGACGTCGTAGCCGCCCTTGACGCCGAAGGTGAAGACCGAGCCCGCGCCCTTGGGCAGGTATTTCTTGGCGAGCTTGTTGTACTTGTTCGACGAAAGGCCCGCGTAGTTCACCCAGGCGACGGCCGGATGCTTCTCGAGATGCTGCGCGACGGCCAGCGCATTGGCGCAGTGACGCTCCATGCGCAGTCCCAGCGTCTCGATGCCGAGCATGGTGAGCCAGGCGTTGAACGGCGCCTGAGAAGGGCCGAGATCGCGCAGGCCAACGGCATGGCTGTGGAACGTGTAGGCCATGTCGCCGAACGTCTCGTAGAAGTTCAGGCCGTGATAGGCGGGCTCAGGACCGGCGAGGCTCGGGAACTTGCCGCCGCGCGACCAGTTGAACTTGCCGGAGTCCACGACGGCGCCGCCCATCGAGGTGCCGGTGCCGCTCAGGAATTTGGTGGTCGAGTGTACGACCAGGGTGGCGCCGTACTCGATCGGCTTGCAGAGCCAGGGCGTGGCCAGCGTGTTGTCGACCAGCAGCGGCACGCCCGCATCCTCGGCGATGCGCGCGATCGCCTCGATGTCGGAGATGACGCCGCCGGGGTTGGCCAGGCTCTCGATGAAAAAGGCCTTGGTCTTGTCGGTGACGGCGCGCTTGAAATTGTCGGGCGTGTCGGCATCGACGATGTTCGCCGTCCATCCGAACTTCGGATAGGTGTTCTTCATCTGCTGCAGCGAGCCGCCGTAGAGGCGCGAGGCCGCGACGATCTCCGCGCCGGGCGACATCAGCGGAAAGAGGGCGAGCACCTGCGCGGCGTGGCCCGACGAGGCGACGGTGCAGCCGCGGCCGCCCTCTAGCGAGGCGAGGCGGGTCTCGAGCGCGGCATTGGTCGGGTTGGTCAGCCGCGAATAGATGAAGCCCACGGTCTGCAGGTTGAAGAGGGCAGCGGCATGGTCGGCATCCTCGAAGACGTAGGCCGTGGTCTGGTAGATCGGCTGGGCGCGAGCGCCGGTCGCCGGGTCTGGGGCGGCGCCCGCATGGATGGACAGCGTCTCGAAACCGTAGGTCTTGTCGCTCACGGCACTCTCCCGGGGAAACGGTTCTGGACGGCTCAGAGCCGCATCAAACCCACTCCCAGGCATCGGGCGCAACGGAAATTCTGATGTCAGCGGTCGCCCTGCGGTCTCGCTTGGGGGCTCAGACCAGCGAGGCGATGAACTCCACGGCCTGGCGGTCGGAGCGGGCACGCCAGGTGCCGGCACGGTAGAGGCCGATCAGGCCGTGCGTCATGCCCCACAGTCGGAAGACCTCGCGCTCGCCGTCCTTCGAGGGACCGACAGCGGCCAGCGAGACCGCCGTCACGCGCCGGAAGGCCGAGCCCAGGCCGTCGGCCGTCGCGTAGTACTTCCGCAAGGGCAGGGAGAAGATCAGATCGTAGAGATGCGGCTCGTCGAAGGCGAAGCGCGCATAGGCGCGGACGATCGTGCGCGAGTCTGGCGCCTGCAGTTTCTCCAGCGCCGTCGCGAGGCGGTCGAAGCCCACGGTCGCAACCTCGACCTTGAGCACGTCGAGCGAAGCGAAATGACGGTAGAGGGCGCGATGGTTGACGCCGATGCGGGCTGCCACGGCACGCAGGGTGAGCGCGTCGCGGCCATCCGCGGCGAGCAGGGCGAGCGCTGCCTCGACGGCCGCGGCTCTGGCGTCGCCGTGGTGGAAGGTGTCGCGCTTGCGCGGGCGCGCCACAGCGTCAGCCGCGCCTGCGCGAAACGTGCCAGTCGACCATCATCTCGCCGATCTCGATCCCGTCCTCGCCCTTCAGCGACACGACGATCGGGAAGCGGACCTTGCCCTCGGTGCGAACAGCCTCGAGAAGCGCATCGGGCTCGGCCTCGACCCGGGCGTCGGCCGTGACCTGCCCTTTGGCGAGGCCGAAGTAGCGGATCGACGCCTCGGCAGCCACGGGCCGGACCTCGAGCAGCATCGGCGCGAAGGTGCCGGCCATGGCCGCGCCCGACGCCGTTTCGCCCAGCGCGAAGAGGGCTGCGGCATGTTGGGTGCCGATGTGGTTCAGGCCTTCGGGGCGGAATGGCAGGCGGGCCGAGGCGCGGCCCTTGTCGATCGTGTCGATTTCCACGCCGGCGTGGCGGGCAAAGGGCACGTTCTGCCCCATCTGGCTGCGGATCATGTCGTAGAGCATGGGATCCTCGTGAATGTCTCCATTGGAGAC
>SCVT01000050.1 GCA_004296815.1 Reyranella sp.
GGCATCTTGCCCTCGGCGAAGGCCTCGTTGCCGCATGATTTGCAGAAGCGGTGGTGCAGCGACTTCTTGCCGAACTGGTAGTCGCCGAGCTGGGCGCCGTCGGCCTTGAGCTTCAGCGCCGTGCGCGGCGCGAAGGCCCACACCGCGCCCAGCCGCGTGCAGATCGAACAGTTGCACTTCAGCGCACCCGAGAGATCGAGTTCGACGTCGTAGGCGACGGCGCCGCAGTGGCAGCTACCGGAATAGGACTTGGTCTCGGGCATGCTGGTCTCCTTGTAATCGGCAGGAAGGATCCCTATATTTTCCTATCGAATGACTGTCCGGTCCTGCTCGTCCAGCCAACGTCCCCGAGGGGCATCGGCTGCAGGAGCGCTCGGGCGCCACTTCGAAAATGCACGCTTCTGCCGCGCACGGATTATCCCGGCGCGGAGACCGATTTGCGAAGGATCAGAACGGGTTGGAGGTCGATCCGCGGGACATGCGACCTCCGCAGGTCGCGGAGGTCGCCAGCACTGCCAGCAACGAGGCCGGCAGCTAGCCTGGCCAGGGCAGCGACCAGGTCTTCACGTTGGTGAAGCTCTTCATCGCCTCGAGCACGCCTTCCTTGTAGCCGAGGCCCGAATCCTTGATCCCGCCGAAGGGCGACATCTCGATGCGATAGCCCGGCACTTCCCAGACGTTGACGGTGCCGACCTGCAGCTCGTCGACGAACTTGGTGATGTAGTCGAGGCGATCCGTGCAGACGCCCGAGGACAGGCCGTAGGCCGTGCCGTTGGAGACCTGGATGGCGTGCGCGATGTCCTTCACGCGGATGATCGGGATCGCCGGGCCGAACGTCTCCTCGCGCACCAGTTCGCAGGTCGGGTCGACATGGTCGACGACGGTGGGCGGAAACAGCGCGCCCTTGCGGTCGTTGCCGTGCAGCAGCTTCGCGCCGTGCTTGGCGACGGCTTCGCTGACGCGATTCTGGAAGAGCGTCGCGGAGCGTTCGTTGATTACCGTGCCGACGTCCGTCTCGGGATCGAGCGGATCGCCGGCCTTGAGCTTCTTGGCCTTGGCCAGCACGCGCTCGACGAAGGCGTCGGCGATCTTGTCGACCACGATGATGCGCTTCACCGCCGTGCAGCGCTGGCCGGAGTTCTTGGTGGCGCCGGCGACCGCGAGCTCGGCTGCCTTGTCGAGGTCGGCGTCCTCCATGACGATCAGCGGATCGTTGCCGCCGAGTTCGAGGACGATGCGCTTGTAGCCCGCCTTCTCGGCGATGTACTTGCCGACGCGCACGGAGCCGGTGAACGTGACCAGGTCGGCGCGCGGATCGGTGATCATGGCATCGCCGATATCGTTCGGGTTGCCGGTGATGACCGACAGCATCTCGGGCGGCAGACCCGCCTCGTAGAGCGTGTCGGCCAGGAACAGCGCGGTGAGCGGCGTCAGTTCGGTGGGCTTCAGGACCACGCAGTTGTTGGTGGCGAAGGCCGGCGCCAGCTTGTGCGCCACCATGTTCAGCGGATGGTTGAACGGCGTGATGGCCGAGATGGCGTTGAGCGGCTGGCGCAGCGTGAAGATCTTGCGCGACTTGCCGTGCGGGGTGAGGTCGCAGGAGAAGGTCTGGCCGTCGTCGAGCATGCAGAGCTGGCCCGCGAAGGTGAAGACGTCGTAGGCGCGGCCGACTTCGTAGAGCGAGTCCTTGAGGCAGAGGCCCGACTCCAGCGTGATCAGGCGCGACAGCTCTTCCTTGCGTGCCACGAGCAGGTCGGCGGTCTTGAGCATGATCTGCTGGCGCTGGTAGCGCGTGAGCTTGGGCTTGTAGTCGTGGGCGATCTGGAAGGCCTGGGCGACCAGCTCTGGCGTGGCGCGCGGCACGGTGCCGACCAGCCGGTTGTCCCAGGGGAAGCGGACCTCGAGGCGGTTGCCCGTGTCGACCTTCTTGCCGGCGATGCGCAGATGCTCGGTGCGCACGTCACTGCGGATCATCGTATCCATTTAGGCCACCAGGTTGAGGGCGAGGTCGAAGGCGTCGAAGTTGCGCCAGCGGTGCGAGCCGGCCGGCGCGGTCATCTTGCGGTTGCAGATCAGCGGCACGCGCTGCTCGGAGATGCCGCCGTGGCTGCGCAGCGGCTCGGTGAGGCCCGAGAGGTCATGCTTGGCGGCCGAGGTGCCCAGCACCTTGTGCTTGGTCGAGACGACCACGATGTCGCCCAGCCGCTCCGGCGGCAGCTCGAAGCGCGCCGCAGCCTCCGCCTTGGTCAGCACCGCCTCGATGCCCTCCATGGCCTTGAGCTTCGCGATCTGCGGTGCCGGGTCGGCGCAGTAGACGACGGCGTAGGAGCCGAGCGCGCCGTGGTGGACCACATAGGGATCGGTGATCGGGAGAATCACCTTCGCCTTGTCCTTGCCCAGCCAGCCGTCGAACAGGTCCTGCAGGTAGATCACGTCCGGCTGGCCGTCCTTGCCGAACTTGGCGTTCATGCCGTGGTCGGCGGTCAGCACGATGGTGCAGCCCAGAGCATCGAGCTTGGCCATGTAGCCGTCCATCATGGCGTAGAAGTCGTTGGCGACCGGCGTGCCGGGCGCGTGCTTGTGCTGGATGTAGTCGGTGGTCGAGAGATACATGATCTCCGGCCGGTCGCGCTCCATGAGCTTGACGCCGGCGGCGAACACGAACTCCGAGAGGCCGGCGCTGTAGACGTCCGGCACCGGCATGCCGACCAGCGCATTGACGCCCTCGATGCCGTTCTCGGCGAGGCTCGCCTTGTCCGACTTCTCCGAGGAGAAGCTGCAGGCCTTGCCAGCCGCGAGCTTGAGGTCCTTGCCCAGCAGGCCGCGCAGCTTGTCCTTGGCGGTGACGACGGCGATACGGCAGCCGGCGCGCTGGAAGCTCGGGAACAGGGTCTCGATCCTGAGGAACTTCGGATCGTTCATCATCACCTCTTTCCCGGTCTCGGGATCGAGGAAGTAGTTGCCGCTGATGCCGTGCACCGCAGGCGGACGACCGGTGACGATCGAGAGGTTGTTGGGGTTGGTGAAGCTCGGCACCACGCAGTCGGCGAGGAGGTTCGTCCCCTCCTTCATCACCTTGGCGAACCACGGCGCGCGACCCGCCTTGACCGTTTCCTCGATGTAGCCGGGCTCGGAGCCGTCGATGCAGACCACGACCGTCGGCTGCTTGGGCAGCTTGTAGGTCCGGCCGTTGACGGTGATCTCGCCGCCGATCGTGTTGATGCTGTCGGGTGCCATTTGTTACTCCGCCGCCAGTGCCGGGCCGCCGTTGCTGACTCGCAACTCGTCGAGGACTTCGCGCACGGCGGCCAAGGCGCCCTTCATGTGCTCAGGGTACAGCCTGCCGATGCAGCCCATGCGGAAAGAGTCCGCGACCGTGAGCTTGCCGGGATAGATCACGTAGCCGCGATCCTTCAGCCCGTCATAGAAGCGCTGGAAGACGAACTTCGGATCGGTCGGCATGTGGAAGGTGACGATGATCGGCGCCTGCAGCTCGTTGGGCAGCAGGGTGCGGAAGCCCATGGCGCGCATGCCGTCGATCAGCACCTTGGCATTGTCGCGGTAGCGCTTGCCGCGGCCTTTGACGCCACCCTCGGCCGCGTGTTCCTCGATCGCCTTGCCCAGCGCCACGATGACATGGATCGGCGGCGTGAAGCGGTACTGGCCGGTCTTGGCAAAACCCTCGGCCTGATCGAACAGGTCGAGCACCAGCGTGGTGGCGTTGCCCTTGCACTCGGCGAGCGCCGTGGTGCGGCAGACGACGAAGCCCAGGCCCGGCACGCCTTCCAGGCACTTGTTCGAGGAGGCGGCCAGCGCGTCGTAATGGATCGCGCGGGCATCGATCTCGATCGCGCCGAAAGCCGACATCGAATCGACCAGCAGGCGGCGGCCCTGCTTCTTCACGATCGCCGCGATTTCACTGATCGGGTTCAGAATGCCCGAGGTGGTCTCGCAATGGACGGCGAACACATGGGTGATGGCCTTGTCGTCCGCCAGCATCTTTTCGATCCTGGCGAGGTCGGGCGGCGTGTCCTCGGGCGTCTCATGGCTCACCACGGCGCGGCCGGCGATCTCGGCGATCTTCTTCGCGCGCTGGCCGTAGGCGCCGTTGATCAGGACCAGGAGCTTGCCGGTCCTGGGGACGAAGGAGGTGATCATCGCCTCGACGGCGAAGGTGCCCGAGCCCTGCACCGGCACGGTGACGTGGGTGCCCTGGCCTCCGGCCAGTTCGACGATCTTCTCCAGCACCATCTTGTTGATGGCGATGAAGCCCTGATCGCGCGAGCCCCAGTCGTGGACCATGGCCTGCTTGACGCTGGCCGAGGTGGTGAGCGGGCCGGGCGTCAGCAGCAGCGGATCGCCGGTTTCGGAGGCGGCAGGTTTCCTTGTGGTCATGGCGGCGATGATCGGCTCGCGTCTTCTATCCGTCCAGTATATATTCCATATGCTACCTATAGGTTTCACATATATGACGCCGACGCAGCTCCGCGCTTTCCATCTCGTGGCCGAGGCCGGCTCCTTCTCCGCCGCCGCCCGCGCCTCGGGCTTGAGCCAGCCCAACCTCTCCGGCCAGGTGACGGCGCTGGAGAAGGCCTATGGCGTGCACCTGTTCGACCGGCGGGGCCGCAGCGTGACCCCGACCGAAACCGGCCGGCAGCTCCATGGCGTCACCACGCGGCTGTTTGCCCTGAACGACGAAGCCCGCGCCCTGCTGGCGGGCGAACAGGCGCTGACCCGCGGCCACCTGCGGATCGCCGCCGACTCGGCGCACCACGTCGTGCCGATCATGGCGGCGCTGCGCAAGCGCGCCGGCGGCCTCACCTTTGCGCTGTCGATCGACAACTCCGCCGTCGTGCTCGAACGCCTGCTGCGCCATGAAGCCGACGTCGCGGTCATGGCCAAGAGCGTCTCCGATCCGCGCCTGCATGCGGTGCGGCTGCGCACCGACCGGGTGGTGCTGTTCGCGCCGACTGGGCACCCGCTGGCCAAGAAGAGCCGCGCGCCCCTCGCCGCCCTCAACGGTCGGGAGCTGGTGCTGCGCGAACGCGGCTCGATCACCCGCGAGGTGCTGGAGCAGGCGATGGCTGCGGCTGACGTCCGACCGGGCTCGATCGTCGAGGTACAAACGCGCGAAGGCGTACGCGAAGCGGTAGCGGCGGGCTTCGGTGTCGGTGCCGTGTTCGCCAGCGAGCTCGGCGAGGATCGCCGCTTCAGGCGCATCGCCATCTCCGACGGCGATCTCGCGGTCGCCGAATATGCGCTCTGCCTGCAGGAGCGCCGCCGTGTTGCCTTGGTGCGGGCGTTCATGGATGAGGCGACGCGACTGGCCTCCTGAGTTCTCTGTCGTAACAAATTCGTCAAAAAACTTTCATCATCGATCCGCGAGGCGTAGGATTCCGCGATCATGCATGGCGTCGAGACAATCCTGAACGTCCTGGGCAGCGTCTGCTTGCTGCTGTGGGGTGTGCGCATGGTGCGCACCGGGCTGACGCGTGCTTTCGGCGCCACGCTCCGCCGCGCCATCGGCGCCTGCTCGCGCAACCGCTTCACCGCCTTCGCGGGCGGCCTCGCCATCACCGGCCTGCTGCAGTCGAGCACCGCCACCGCACTGCTGCTCTCCTCCTTCGCCGGTCGTGGCCTGATCCCGCTCGGCATTGCGCTGGCCGTCATGCTGGGCGCCGACGTCGGCACCACCATCGCCGCCCAGATCCTGTCGTTCGACCTCGGCTGGGTGTCGCCCCTGATGATCGGCGTCGGCGTGATCTCCTTCCTGTCGAGCGAGTCCGAGAAGGCCCGCCACCTTGGCCGCGTCGCCATCGGGCTCGGCCTGATGCTGCTGTCGCTGAAGCTGCTGGCGCTCGCCACCCTGCCGCTGCGCAGCGCGCCGGCCTTCATGGCCGCACTGCAAGGCCTCCAGGACGAGTATGTGATCGCCGTCGTGCTGGCCACGCTCGCCACCTGGTTTGTGCATTCGAGCCTTTCGATCGTGCTGCTGATCATGTCGTTTGCCGGCAGCGGCCTCGTCGAGCCCAAGCTCGCTTTGGCCCTGGTGATCGGCGCCAACATCGGTGGAGCGCTGGCACCCTACATGGCGCAGGCCGGCGCGGAGGTCGAGGCGCGCCGCGTGCCGCTCGCCAACCTGATCACGCGCGGCATCGTGGGCCTCGTCCTTCTGCCCTTCCTGGGTCCGGTGCTGCAGGCCATGGCCTGGGTCGATCCTTCGACGACACGGCTCGCGGTCAACTTCCACACCGCCTTCAACATCGCCACGGCAGTCCTGTTCCTGCCCCTGATCGACGTGGTCGCCTGGGCCTGCCGCCGCCTGTTGCCCGACAGGCCGGTGGCCGACGATCCCGGCAGGCCGCGCCATCTCGATCCCAACGTGCTCGACTCGCCCGCCGAAGCCCTGGGCTGTGCGCTGCGCGAGACGCTGAACCTCGGCGATCGCGTCGCCGACATGCTGCGCCAGACGATGGATGTCTTCGAACGCAACGATCCCAAGGCCGTGAAGGCGATCGAAGCCGCCGACGACGCGGTCGACCGGCTTTACGAGGCGATCAAGCTCTACCTAATCCAGACCTCGCACAACGAGCTAGGCGACGATGACGGCAAGCGCTACGTCGAGATCCTGACCTTCACGACCAACCTCGAGCACATCGGCGACATCGTCGACAAGAACCTGATGGAACTCGCGGCCAAGAAGATCAGGAACCGCTATGCCTTCTCGCCCGAAGGGACGGCGGAGCTGAAGGCTTTCCACGCCCGCGTCCTGGAGAACCTCGGCCTGGCGCTGAACGTCTTCACGACCCGCGATATCGCCTTGGCCCGCCGCCTGGTCGCCGAGAAGACCGCCATGCGCGAGGCCGAAGCGCGGGCCGCGGACAGCCATTACGCCCGCCTGCGCGAAGGTCGGCCGGAGTCGATCGAGACCAGCTCGATCCACATGGACGTCATCCGCGATCTCAAGCGCATCAACGGCCACCTGACGTCGGTCGCCTACCCGATCCTCGAAGCCGCCGGCGAACTGGCCGACACGCGTCTCAAGGAGGCTCAACCCTTGATGCGCGCGCCGGTGGGATCGTAGGGGCAGCGCAGCGACGCCTTGGCCGCCAGGCGGGTTCCGGCGAGGTCGACCTCGAAGCGGCCGGCTTCCAGCCAGGCGGTATCGATGCCGTCGCCGTCGTCGCGTTTCACGTAGCCCATCCCGACCGAGGCGCCGATCGTGTGGCCGTAGCCCGCCGACGTGAGATCGCCGACCGGCCTGCCGTCGCGCAGCAGCGCCTCGCCACCCCACAGCAGCGGCTCGCCATCGGCCAGCACGACCGACACCAGTCGCCGCGCCAACGGCTTGGCCTTGGCCTCGAGCAAGGCCTTGTGACCGATGAAGCCGCCCGGCTTGTCGAGTTTCACCGCCCAGCCGAGGCCCGCCTGGAAGGGATTGTCGTCGGGCGTGAGCTCGCGGCCCCAGGCGCGATAGCCCTTCTCCAGGCGCATCGTTTCGACGGCGTAGTAGCCGGCATCGCGCAGGCCGAATTCGACGCCGGCCTCGTGCAGGGTCTCGAACACCGTGACGGCGAACTCGACCGGCACGTAGAGTTCCCAGCCCAGTTCGCCCATGTAGGTGCGGCGCGAGGCGAGCACGGTGGCATGACCGACGCCGATCTCGCGGATGGTGGCGAACGGGAACGCCTCGTTGGAGAAGTCGGCGCGACTGACCTTCTGCAGCAGCGAGCGGCTGCGCGGCCCCATTACGGACAGGACAGTCCAGGCCGCCGTCACGTCGGTCAACGTCGCATGCGCGCCCTCGGGCATGTGGCGGCCGATCCAGTCGGCATCGCGCGTCACCTGGGCCGAGCCGGTGACGATCATGAACCTCTCGCGACCCAGCCGGGCGATGGTGAGATCGCTCTCGAAGGTGCCGCGGTCGTTCAGCAGGCCGGTGTAGACGGTGCGGCCCACTGGCACCGCGACGTCATTGGCGGCAAGGTGCTGCAGCGCCTTCTCGGCGTCGCGGCCCTGCACCAGGAACTTTCCGAACGAGGTCTCGTCGACGACCGTGACGCCCTCGCGCGTCGCCCGATGCTCGGCTCCGACAGCGTCGAACCAGGCCCCACGGCCCCAGCCATATTGCATGTCCGGCGCCTTGCCGATGCCGGCGAACCAGTTGGGCCGTTCCCAGCCCATCTTGTTGCCGAACCAGGCGCCGCGCGCCTTCAGGCGATCGTAAAGCGGCGAACGGCGAAACGGCCGCCCACTCTCCTGCTCGCGTTGCGGCCACGGCATCTTGTAGTGCAGGCCGAGCGTCTCGGCGACGCGCGCCCGCAGCCAGGAATCGTTGCCGTGAAAGCCCGCGAAGCGGCGGATATCGACCGGCCAGAGATCCATCGTCGGCTCGCCGGCCACGATCCACTCGGCCAGCGCCATCCC
>SCVT01000051.1 GCA_004296815.1 Reyranella sp.
GGCGATGTCGGCCAGCGACAGGATGCCGACCAGCCGCTTGTCGCGGTCGAGCACCGGCAGGCGGCGGATCTGCTGCTCGCCCATGTTGCGGGCGACGAGGTCGGTGTCCTCGTCCTCGTAACAATACTTCACGTCGCGGGTCATCACCTCGCCCACCTCGGTCCTGGGCCCCTTGCCTTCGCCGACCGCGCGCACGGCGATGTCGCGGTCGGTGATGGTGCCGATCAGCCGGTCGTCGTCGCCCACCGGGAGAAGCCCGGCGTCGATCGCCAGCATCATGCGCGCGGCGTCCTCGATCGTGTGGTCGGGCCGCGCGATACAGACGTCGCGGGTCATGGCGTCGCTCACTCGCATGGCCGATCCTCCTCCGCTTCGGGGGTCACTCCTCTCTGGAACGTGCCCCCGGCGCGAGGGTTGCCTCACTTCGCGCGCGACTTGCCCTTCTCCTCGGCGTCTTTCAGGGAAGCGGCCTCCTCGGAATCGATCGCCCGTTTGGCGGCCTGCGCGTCCTGGTCGACGGTGCCCTTCTTCAGGTAGTCGGCCTGGCGCTTGTTGTAGTCGGCGGTGGCGCTGTAGCTGCCCTCGCCCTCGATCTTGCCTTTCGCGTGGCCGTTGGCCTTGGCCTTGTCCATCGGTTTGCTCCTCTGGTTGTCCTTTCGGGCAACGCGAGGCGCGGCCGTTGGTTACGTCAGCAGCCCGATCTCGCGATAGAAACGAGCGACACCGGGATGCAACCTTTCGCGGCCGGGCACGACGGCGATCGTGTTCGCTGCCGTCGTGTCGGCGAGCTGCTTGGGCGCCGTGCCGGCTGCGTGCGCGGCGTGCAGCGCCTTGGCGATGCGGTAGGCGACGGCCTCGTCGAGGCCGGGCCGCGCCAGCACGAAGCTCCAGGAGCCGACCGACTGGATGTCGCTGGTCTGGCCGGGGAAGCTGCCGGCGCGCTGGGTCACCGGCTTCAGGAACTTGTGCTTCACCAGGATGTGGGCGATCTGGTCCTCGTCGGGCGCCACGAAGCGTGCGCCGCCCGGCGCGTTCGACATGGTGGTGAAGCCCGGCCAGCCGGCGCCGCCGCCCCACAAGGCCGCGGCCCGCCCGTCGAGCACCATCGCAGGCCCGTCGCCCGCGCGCTCCAGATAGATCGGCTGAAAGTCCTTCGCCGCATCGAGGCCGAGCCCGTCCATGGCATAGCGGCCGAGGATCACCAGGCCCGAGCCTTGCGCGCCCCAGGCGATCGGCTTGCCCTTGAGGTCGGCGATCGTGCGGTACGCTGAGTCGGCCTTCACGACGAACATGCCGGCGGTGGGATACATCGCCGTCAGCACGCGAAGATCGGCCGGCGCGCGGCCGATGCCCTGCATCGACTCGTGCACCACCTCGCCCTGGACCAGCGCGATGTCGAGCGTGCCGGCTTCCAGCATCGGCACGTTCTCGGTCGAGCCCTTGGTGTTGATCGCCTCGATCTCGAGGCCGGGATCGGCGGCGCGCACGCCCTCGACGAAGGCCGCGCCATAGACCGGGAAGCCGCCGCCCGGCGTCGCGGTGCCGAGACGGACCTTCACAGCCTGAGCCCTTGCTTGATGAACAGTAACCGGGGCTGCGAACGCCATGAACGACCCCGCGAGGACGAGCCGGCGCGAGACTCGCTCAATGGACGCCGGTGCACCGATGGACCTCGACCGTGACATGGGACAACTCCGCAATATCGGTAAGCCGTGCCTTGTAGGTGTCGACCGGAAGCGGCTCATCCGCAACCAGCGAGACGATGGCGCCGTGATGGCCGGGACCGAGGCGCCAGACGTGGAGATCGGCGATGCGGTCGTGGCCCTGCTCCAGCCGCGCCCGGATCGACGCGACCAGCGCCGCGTTGGGCGCCGCGTCGAGCAGCACCGCGCCCGAGTCGCGGATCAGCCGCCACGACCAGTGGGCGATGACCAGCGCGCCCAGCACGCCGACGACCGGATCGAGCCAGGTCCAGCCGTAGACCCAGGCCGCGAGCAGGCCCGCGATCGCCAGCACCGAGGTGAAGGCGTCGGCCACGACGTGCCAGAAGGCGGCGCGGATATTGTGGTCGTGATGGTCCGCGTGATCGTGATCGTGATCATGATGGTCGTGGTGATGATCACCGCCCAGCAGCCAGGCGCTCAGCAGATTCACCGCGAGGCCCGCCACGGCGATGGACGTCGCCTCGGCATAGTGGATGGGCACGGGCCGGAAGAGACGCAGCGCCGACTCCCAGCCGATCATCAGCGCGACCATGGCCAGCACGACGGCGCTGGCGAAGCCCGCGAGGTCGCCCAGCTTGCCGGTGCCGAAGGCAAAGCGCGGGTCGCGCGCATGGGTGCGGGCGTAGCGGTAGGCGAAGGCCGCGATGGCGAGTGCGCCGGCGTGGGTCGACATGTGCCAGCCGTCGGCCAGCAGGGCCATCGAGCCGAACATCAGGCCGCCCGCGATCTCGACCGCCATCATGGCGGCGGTCAGGCCGACGACCGCCCAGGTGCGCCGCTCGTTGCGCTCGTGCGCGGCGCCGAGGAAGACGTGCTCGTGCCGCCACTCGTGCATCGTGTGGCTGTGCATGGCGCGGTCCCTACGCCTTCTTCTCGAAGAAGGGCTCGACCTTGCCGGTGAGCTTGATGGTCAGGGGATTGCCCTTGCGGTCCAGCGTCTTGCCGACGGCGACGCGGATCCAGCCCTCGCTGATGCAGTATTCCTCGACGTTGGTCTTCTCCTGGCCGTCGAACCGGATGCCGATGCCGCGCTGGAGCAGCGCCTCGTCGTAGTGCGGGCTCTTGGGGTTGGTGGAGAGGCGGTCGGGGAGCGTGTCGCTGTTCTGTGTGTCGGTCATGGCCGCAACCTACACCGGCCGTTCCCGAACCTCCACGACCTGCGGAGGTCTGTAGTCGCACGGATCGTCCCCGAAGCCGCTGGACTCGCTTGACGATTCGCCGTCGGCGCGGGACGCCGGATGCGCGGTAGAAGCGTGCATCTCGCGGTCTGCCGCTTCCTGGGCCTTCCAGCGATAATGCGCCTCGGTGATGGCGGCCACGCTGAGCCGCTTGGGCCGAAACGTCGGCGCCGGCCCGCGTACGGACTCTGGCCCGGACTCCCGAAGCGCGCGGCGCGCCTCGATCTCCATCTCTTTCAGCCGGATCTCGTGCTCGTGCTGCAGGCGGCGCTCCTCGCGCGCCTCGGCGCGGGCCTGGCGTCCGTCCTCGAGCTTCAGCAGGAACATCAGCGCGCGGTCGTCGTGCACCATCTCCTCGCCCACCTGCTTGCCGCGAAAGAAGTAAGGCCGCGCGCGGACCTGGCCGGCCCGCAGCTTGAGATCGTCGCCGTTCTCGGCATGGCGCTGGGCCACGATCTCGGCGCAACGCGCGGCGAAGGCGGGATACTTCGCCCGCCAGCGCCGCGCCGTGCTCTCGTCGATACCGATCCGCGCCGCGGCCTCGCGGAACGTCGCGCAGCGGCGCA
>SCVT01000478.1 GCA_004296815.1 Reyranella sp.
TCGGCGCTGCGCCTCTTCCAGCAGCAGCAGAGCCTGCCGGCCGACGGCCATCCGACGCAGGAAGCGATCCGACGCCTGCAGCAGGTCGTGCGCTAGGCCGGACGCAAGACCCGCACGGCCTCGGTCGCGAGGCCGATCGACACCGGCAAGGTGAGCGCGTCGTCGCCGTCGATCTGGACGGGCTGGCGGCGGCGCTCGCCGGCATCGCTCAGCACCGAAAGACGCACCTCGCGGCCCGCGATCACGCGATAGCCCGCCGTGCGCGGCAGGGTGCCGAGCAGCAGCGCCGCGCCGAAGCGCAGCGCCTGCATCCAGCCCCAGCGCTCGAACAGGCAGACATGCAGCAGCCTGTCGCCCAGCGAAGCGTCAGGCGCCACGACGTAGGGGCCGGCATAGTGGCGGGCGTGCGTCACGATCACCGACGCCGCCTCGTAAGTCTTGCCATCGATCTCGACGGCGTAGCGCACCGGCCGGTAGCGCCGCGCCTCGATCATCGAGCGCCAGACATAGGCGCCCTTGCCCCAGCGGCGCTTGAGGGTTGAGGTGACGCCCGCCACCACCTTGGCGTCAAAGCCCGCACCCGCCATCAGCGAGAAGCAGCGCGGCGCACCCGATCCGGAAGCCGTGCCGGGGTGCATCAGCACTTCGCGCCCGCCGGTCATGGTGCGCGCGACCGCGGCGGCGGTGGCATGCAGACCGAGCTCGTGCGCCAGCACGTTGGCGGTGCCCAGCGGCACAATGGCAAGGGGCGGCGCCGAGGCGGCCCGCGCGGCCAGCCCGTTCACCACCTCGTTGATCGTGCCGTCGCCGCCTGCCACGGCGATCACGCCATAGCGCGTCGCATCGCAGGCCTCGGCGAGCCGGCGCGCATCGCCCGCTGCCTCGGTCTCCACCACGTCGACCGTCCAGCCCTCGGCGCGCACGCGGCCGAGCACGGCATCGACCAGGCCGCGGCGTCGGCGGCCGGCCGTGGGATTGAGAATGAGAAGGATCGATGTCGAATTGGATGTCGAGGCGAATGTCATTGAACTGTCACAACCGATTCACCACTGCGCAATGGCGGACATACACAATCCAATGCGTACCGCGCAATCGCGCACAACAGATTTTGTGTCGGTCGGCTCTTATCCACATGACCATGATCGAGCGTAACCAACCTGCCCGCCACCGCGCGATCTTCCTGTCCGACATACATCTCGGCACGCGCGGCTGCCAGGCCGACCTGCTCCTCGATTTCCTGAAGAGGAACGAGAGCGAGCATCTCTACCTCGTGGGCGACATCGTCGACGGCTGGCGCCTGAAGCGCTGGTGGTACTGGCCGCAGAGCCACAACGACGTCGTGCAGAAGATCATGCGCAAGGCGCGCAAGGGCACCAACGTCATCTACATACCCGGCAACCATGACGAGGCGGCGCGGCAGTACTGCCAGCTCACCTTCGGCGAAGTGCGCGTCGAGCAGGAAGCGATCCACGAGACACCCGACGGCAAGAAGCTGCTGGTGATCCACGGCGACCAGTTCGACGGCGTCGTGCGCTACGCCAAGTGGCTCGCGATCCTGGGCGACTCGGCCTACAACGCCGCGCTGCGACTCAACACGATCTTCAACTGGGGCCGCCGCAAGCTCGGCCTGCCCTACTGGTCGCTGTCGGCATTCCTGAAGCACAAGGTCAAGAACGCCGTCCAGTTCATCGACAACTACGAGAACGCGGTGGCGAGCGAAGCCCGCCGCCGCGGCGTCGACGGCGTCGTGTGCGGCCATATCCACCACGCCGAGATCCGCACCATCGACGGTGTCCTCTACTGCAACGACGGCGACTGGGTCGAGAGCTGCACCGCGCTGGTCGAGGACTTCGACGGGCGCCTGCGCATCGTGCACTGGGCCGACGAGATGGCGCGCCGCGAAGCCCGCCTGCCGCTGTCGGCCGCGCGCCAGCTCGCGGCGGAGTAGCGGATTGCGCATCGCCATTGTCTCCGATGCCTGGCGGCCGCAGATCAACGGCGTCGTGCGCACGCTCGAGACCGTGGCCCGCCTGCTGCGCAATGATGGCCACGAGGTCGAGGTGTTCGGTCCCGACCGGTTCCGGACGCTGCCCTGCCCGACCTATCCCGAGATCCGGCTGTCGCTCTTCCCCTCGGCGCGGCTTCACCACATGCTGAAGCTGTTCGCGCCCGACGCGATCCACCTCGTCACCGAGGGACCGCTCGGTTGGGCGGCGCGCACCTTCTGCCTGAAGCGCGGCATCCCCTTCACGACGGCCTACCACACGCGCTTCCCCGAGTACGTGCACGCGCGCATCCGCCTGCCCGTGTCGTGGAGCTACGCCTTCGTGCGCTGGTTCCACGCACCGTCGGCCGCCGTCCTCGTCGTCTCGCCCGCGATCCGCGACGAGCTGGCCGCGCGCGGCTTCAAGAACATGGCGCCGTGGTCCAGGGGCGTCGACATCACGGCCTTCCGCCCGCAGCCGCGTACCGAGCTCGGCGACGGTCGACCGGTCTGGCTCTATGCCGGCAGGGTGGCGATCGAGAAGAACATCAAGGCCTTTCTCGACCTCGACCTGCCCGGCACCAAATGGGTGGTGGGTGGCGGGCCGCAGCTCAAGTCACTGGAGCGCCGCTACCCCGACGTCCACTTCTTCGGCTCGGTCGACACCGAGGAGCTGGCCTACCGCTACTCGCAGGCCGACTGCTTCGTCTTCCCGAGCGTCACCGACACGTTCGGCCTGGTGATGGTCGAGGCGCTGGCCTCGGGCGTGCCGGTCGCGGGCTATCCCGTGCCGGGCCCGCTCGACGTCGTCACCGACCCGCGGGTCGGCGCGCTTGATGCGGACCTGCGCACCGCCTGCCTCGCCGCCGTCGCCCGCGATCCGGAGGACTGCCGGCGCCACGCCGAGACCTTCACCTGGGAGCGCTGCGCGCGGCAGTTCCTCGAGACGCTGCAGCCCATCCCGCGCGGCCACTGGCAGCCGCTCAAGAACCGCGCCGTTCCCGACGCCGCGGCGTCCTGAGGCGATTCTCCCGGTTGCAGGCCCCCGCCCGGCTGCGCTAGATGCGCTCTGCGTTCCGAGGGCAGACAGGCATGGCAATCCAGTATTTCGCGAAGGTCACGGCGGCCGACCACGAGACCTTCCAGAGGACCGTGAAGCACTACCCGCTCAGCAGCTACAACGACTGGCACCTGAAGGAGTCGAGCCGCATCGCCGATTGGCGGTCGAGGCGGCACACGATCAAGATGGTCGCGGTGACGCCCAAGGAATTCGCGGACTACTGTGCGCGCAAGAAGGCGCCGCAGGACATCATCACCTTCAAGGCCTTCCTCGAGGAAAAAGGCGGCGCTTGATCCGCCCCGCGGCGATGCCTACCTCTTGGTCAAGGAGAGGAGGATCGCCATGGCAGCCCTCAATCATCTCATCGTCCACGTGAAGGACAAGGACGCCTCGGCCGAGTTCCTGGCCGACATCCTTGGCGTCGAGGCCGGCAAGCAGTGGGGCCCGTTCCGCCCGGTGCAGACCGCGAACGGCGTCACCCTCGACTTCATCAACACCGACAAGGTCAGCACGACGCACTATGCGTTCCTGGTCGACGACCAGGAATTCGACCGCTCGTTCGCCAAGATCAAGAAAGCGGGGCTCCGCTACTACGCGCGGCCCGACAAGAGCGGCGCGGGCGAGATCAACACCTTCTACGGCGGCCGCGGCGTCTACTTCGACGACCCGGACGGCCACCTGCTCGAGCTGATCACCAAGCCCTACGGCGAACACCCGGTCTGATCACGGAAGCTGCTGCGCGCGATTGCCGGCCAGCACGCCGGCGCGGCCGACGCCGGCGTCGGTCTCCTTGATCGTGCAGGTGTGGTCGCCGGGCCGCATCTGCACGTCGACGAAGCGGGTCGATCCCGCCGGCAGATTGACCCAGCGCGCGTTCACCGAGTCGCCGCGGCGGCAGCGCAACACGTGATGGCCGGCCACGATCTCCACCCGCATCCAGGTGCGCGTGTCGAGGCGGCCGATCTCGCGGCCGTCGACGGCGACGCCGACCACTGGGCTCGCATCGGGATTGTAGAAGTAGACCGCGGCCATGCCGGGCGGCGGCGGCGCGAACTGCTTGCCGGCGGCGTCCTGCGCCGGCGCCGCCAGGGTGACGGGCGGTGCCGAGGTCTGGCAGGCGGCGAGAACGAGCAGCAACGCGGCAACGAAAATTGGGTGCATCGGTCCCTCCTCAGCCGCCGGCGGGTTCGCCGGCCTTGATCCAGGCCTGGTAAAGCCTCTTGGTCTCGTCGTTCGGCGGATAGGTACCCTCGATCGGATGGCCCTTGCCGACGCGAATGGCGACGAACTTCTCCAGCCGCTCCTGCTCGAAGGAATCGCGCGCGACCTCGTCGGCGAGCTGGCGCGGCACAATGACCGCCCCGTCCTCGTCGGCCACGACGATGTCGCCGGGATAGACCGGCACGCCGCACATGCCGAGCGGCACCTGCGTCTCGACGGGCCGCAGGTTGGCCATGCTGGGCGGTGCCGCGGCAGCCGCGCAATAGACCGGAAAGTCGAACTTGCCGATCACTGGCGAGTCGCGCATCGCGCCGTCGCTCAGGACGCCCGCCAGCCCACGCACCTTGAGGCGCAGCGCCAGGATGTCGCCCAGCGTGCCGGACTTCAGGTTGCCCTCGGTGCCGATCACCAGCACCGATCCGGCCGGCGACTCCTCGATCGCGGTGCGCTGCGGGCTCGGCGGATCGCTGGGCGACGGCGGCTTGTCGAGGTCTTCGCGGCACGGGATGTAGCGCAGGGTGAAGGCTGGCCCGACCATGCGCGCGGCCTTCGGGTTCAAGGGCTTCACGCCGCTCACCGCACAGTTGCGGAAGCCCCGCTTCAGCATCTGCATCGAGATCGTCGCCGTACTGGCATACAGGAAGTTCTTGATCGTCTCGGCCGACAGCGGCGCGCTGATACTCAAGCTGCAATCCTCCCGTTCACGACTTTTCGTGCTGAGCCGCAGAGTAAGCCTTAAGAAGCTGGGCCTCCCGCTCTTTCTCGCTGACGTCGACTATGATGACGTTGTCGAGCGGCACCACCGGATTCCACGCTACTTGGCCGGCGAACCAGAAGGTCTCCGACAGAGGCTCCTTTTCGTGCCATGTCGTCATCACAAACCTGTCGTCGGGCACTTCGGCGAAGCCTGTTGCCGACAGGAATGCAAGGTCCACGCTGGTATCCCAAGAGCTACAGCCGATGCCCCAGGCCATCATGTAGAGGCACCCGCTGCGAACCAGCCAATCGCTGACAAGTCTTTGCCATTCGTCGGTAACGACCTGATCGATCACCATGACGGCTTTGAACGGGTCCAAACGTTCTACCGAAGGGGGCTCCCGACCAACTGGCAAATGGAGATAGGTGACTCCCATTTCCGAAGCCTAACACAGGAGGACTGGAATTGGTTGGAAGCTAGAGCAACGATCCTTGATTGCCGCCGCCCTCGCGACGGCGCGGAGCCGCAGGTGCGGTGGGCGCGGCGGGCTTCGGTGTGCCGCCGCCTTCGGTGATCCTGGCGCCGATCCTGCCGTCGGCGAACTCGATGCCGATCGTCTGGCCCGCACTGGTGCCCGCGGCCGCCAGCACCGGCTGGCCGTCCTGGTCGCGCACCAGCGCGAAGCCGCGGTTCAGCACGGAATGGAACGAGTAACTCTCGAGCAGCTTGCCGAGTTGCCCCACGCGATCGTGGCCGCGCGCGATCATGTCGTCGCGATGGCGCAGCAGGCGATCGCCGAGCTGGACCACCCGATCGAGCTGCCGCTCGACCTTCTGCTTGATCTCGCTCTTGTAGCGCTCGCCGGCACCGCGCAGCGCACGCGCCTCGGCCGCGATCTGCTGCTGCTTCACCTCGATGACGCGCTTGGGCCCCAGGGCGAGCCGTT
This sequence comes from Reyranella sp., assembly GCA_004296815.1. Lineage (GTDB taxonomy): Bacteria > Pseudomonadota > Alphaproteobacteria > Reyranellales > Reyranellaceae > Reyranella. The sequence goes on from SCVT01000478.1 coordinate 5,909, forward strand.
CGCCCGCGACGTCGAGGCGCTGCTGGCGCTCCTCGATCATCTGGCGCGGATCGCCGAGCCCGCGGGCGAGGCCCGCCAACTCCATTGTCGATTCGCGCAGGTGGCGGGTCATGCCACCGACGAGCCGCTTGGCGTAGTCCAGGGTTTCAGCCAGCAGATCGGCGCGCACCGGCACGGCCATCTCGGCAGCGGCCGTCGGCGTCGGCGCGCGGCGGTCCGAGGCGAAGTCGATCAGGGTCGTGTCGGTCTCATGGCCGACGGCGGAGATCAGCGGGATCTCCGACGCCGCGGCCGCGCGGACCACGATCTCCTCGTTGAAGGCCCAGAGATCCTCCAGGCTGCCGCCGCCGCGCGCCACGATCAGCACGTCGGGCCGCGGCACCTTCCCACCGACCGCGAGCCTGTTGAAGCCGGCGATGGCCGCCGCCACTTCCGCCGCGGCCTTCTCGCCCTGGACGGCGACCGGCCACACCAGCACGTGGCACGGGAAGCGG
>SCVT01000479.1 GCA_004296815.1 Reyranella sp.
GCTCGACCATCAGCTTGCCGCTCAGCGCGTTGAAATGACCGGCGGCCACAGAGCCGGGCAGCAGCAGGCGGGCCTGCTCGTCGAACAGCTTGAGGCGATGCGGGCCGTGATGGGCCATGGCACGACCGCTCGCGAAGGTGAGGCGCAGCATGTCGTCGGTGATCAGCCGCGCGCCGCGCGCGATCAGGAAGGCCGCGAGCGTCGACTTGCCGGCGCCGCTCGGCCCCAGCAGCGCGAAGGCACGGCCCTCGCGCTCCAGCACCGTGGCGTGCAGCGGCTCCTCGCCGCGGAGCGTGAGCGCGGCGCTCAGCACGAAGTTCAGCAGGTTGGCCTCGAACGTCCTCTGGTCGGCGTCGCCCAGCCGCGCGCAGGCGACGTCGCTGCCGTCGGCCGAGACGATCGTCTCAAAGATGCCGTCGAGCTTCATGTAGACCGAGCCGTCGGCCAGCACGATGTGCTCGATCCAGTCGTCCGGATCGGCGGCGGTCGCGGTGCCGACCTGACGGCGCAGCTCGGCCGCCGGGACCAGCCGCAGGCGCAGGCCCTCGACCGACGGCAACGCGGCGCCGACCGACGCCAGCGCGAAGTCGCTCTCGATCGCCAGCCCGTAGACGAGATGCCTGTGGCCGTGGGATGTAGCCGTGCGGCGCGCGGGGTGCATGATCAGGATCGACTGCCTGGGGCTTTCAGAGGGGCCTTCCGACGACGGACTGTCCGGCAGCGAGCAGGTCCGGCAGGCCTATGATTGCCTCGTCAGGAACGGCTACGCAATCCTCGATCGGCTGCTTCCCGAAGCCACCGTGGCGGCGCTGCAGCGCGCTTTCGCCGAACAGTCGGGCCAGCTCCTGAACGAAGCGCCGCAGGACGTGGCGCTCGAGGTCGGCGACCGGCGCAACCTGTTCACGCTGCCCTTCGCCGGCGCCTTCGGCGACCCGCTGGTCTGGGCCAATCCCGTGGTCGTGGCGCTGGCGCGGCTGGCGCTCGCCGACGAGGCCGTCCTCGAAAGCTGGGGCGTGGTCGTCTCGCTGCCCGGCGCCGAGCGCCAGCATTTCCACCGCGACGGGCCTGGCCTCTTCGACTCGGCGATCTCGCCGCTCTTGCCCGCTCATGCGCTCACCGTCGCCATCCCGCTGGTCGAGATGAACGAGACCAACGGCACGACGGCGCTGTGGCCGGGCAGCCATCGCTGGCAGAAGACGGACAAGGATGCGCCCTCCGTCTCGCCGGTGGTGCCGCCGGGTTCGGTGATCCTGTGGGACTTCCGGACCTATCACTCGGGGACGGCGAACAACTCGGCAGAGCCGCGGCCGCTCATCACGGCGACGTTCTCACGGCGCTGGTACCAGGATCCCGTGAACTTCGAGCAGGGCAACCGTCGACGCCTCGCGCTCGACGACGCGTTCCTCGCCCGCGTCCCGGCCCGGACGCGCAGCCTTTTCGCGCATCTATCGCCTGGGTGAAACGATCGCCACGGCGCAGGCGGCGATGCCCACGAGCCCGGTGACGACGATCAGCGCCACGGACAGCGAGACGACCGTCAGGACCGCGCTCGCGAAGATCACGCCGATGGCGTTGGCGGTGCGCAGCAGGGCGAACACCTCCGCCCGTCGCTCCGGCGGCGCGAGCGTGTCGAGGATCAGCGAATAGTAGGTCGCGAGCGGCGCCAGGACCG
>SCVT01000480.1 GCA_004296815.1 Reyranella sp.
CCATTACATCGTGAACGGCCAGAAGACCTGGACCTCGTTCGCCCACTGGGGCGACTGGATCTTCTGCCTGGTACGGACCAATCCCGACGCCAAGCCGCAGGAGGGAATCTCCTTCCTGCTGATCGACATGAAGACGCCGGGCGTCACCGTCCGGCCGATCATCATGACCGACGGCGCGCACCACGTGAACGACGTGTTCCTCGACAATGTGAAGGTCCCGGTCGAGAACCTGATCGGCAAGGAGAACGAGGGCTGGACCTGCGCCAAGTTCCTGCTGGCCAACGAACGTCTCGGGATCGCCGAGGTGCCGGCCTCCAAGCGCGGCGTCTCGGTGCTGCGCCAGATCGCGCGCAGCGAGCCGTTCGACGGCGGCACCCTGGCCGACGACCCTGCCTTCACGCAGCAGATCGCCGACATCGACCTGCAGGTGCAGGCGCTCGAGATGAGCGAGCTGCGCGTGCTCTCGACCATGGCGCTGGGCGGCGCGCCGGGGCCCGAGGCCTCGACGCTCAAGGTCCGCGGTTCGGAGATCCAGCAGCGCCTCGCCGAGCTCACGATGGAAGCGGTCGGCGAATACGCCCAGCCCTATCAGCCCGGCATGTTGTTCCACGACACCAACGAGACGCCGATCGGGCCCGACCACGCGGTGCCCGCCGCCCCGCGCTATTTCAACATGCGCAAGACCAGCATCTATGGCGGCAGCACCGAGATTCAGAAGAACATCGTGTCCAAGATGGTGCTTGGCCTCTAGGGTCGGGCGCTATAAGACGCGGAAGAGTTGCGGAGGAGAAAAATGGATCTGTCCCTTTCCGACGAGCAGAAGCAGCTGCAGGAAGCCGCGGAGCGCTTCGTGCGCGACAAGTACACGTTCGAGAATCGCCGCAAGATTTCGGCGACCGAGCGCGGCTGGCTGCCGGAGAACTGGGCGCAGTTCGCCGAGCTCGGCTGGCTCGGCATGTCCTTCTCCGAGGAGGACGGTGGCTACGGTGGCGGTCCGATCGAGACCATGATCGTCATGGAGCAGTTCGGTAAGGGCCTGGTGCTCGAGCCGTTCCTGCCGACAGTCGTTTTGGGCGGCGGCATGATCGCGCGCGCCGGCTCGAAGGCGCAGAAAGAGGCGCTGCTGCCGGCGATGATCGAGGGCAAGAAGCAGTTCGCCTTCGCCTGGCTGGAGCGCCAGAGCCGCTACAATCTCGCCGACGTGTCGCTCAAGGCCACCAAGGAGGGCGCCGGCTGGTCGCTGTCGGGCCACAAGGGCGTCGTCTACAACGCACCGGCCGCCGACCACATCATCGTGCTCGCCCGCACCGCGGGCTCGGCGCGTGAGCCGAAGGGCCTGACGCTCTTCATCGTCGACGCCAAGGCCAAGGGCATCACGCGTCGCGACTACCCGACCCAGGACGCGCTGCGTGCCTCGGAGCTCACCTTCGACAAGGTCTCGGTCGGCGCCGACGCCGTGCTGGGCAAGGTCGACGATGCGTTCCCGGTCGTGGAAGAGGCGGTCGATCGCGCCATCGTCGCGCTGTGCGCCGAGGCCACGGGCTGCATGGACGCGATCAATGCGGCGACGCTGGAATACATCAAGACCCGCAAGCAGTTCGGCGTGCCGATCGGCAAGTTCCAGGTGCTGCAGCACCGCATGGTCGACTGCTTCACCAACGCGCAGGAAGCGCGTTCGATGACGTTGATGGCCAACCTCAAGATCGACGACAAGGACCCGGTGGTGCGCGCCAAGGCGGCCTCGGGCGCCAAGGTCCAGATCGGCAAGTCGGGCAAGTTCTGCGGCCAGAGCGCCGTGCAGATGCACGGCGGCATGGGCGTCACGGACGAGCTGTCGGTCAGCCACTACTTCAAGCGGCTGACGATGATCGACCTGATGTTCGGCAACCAGCAGCACCACCTGACGCGCTACAGCAACCTCGCGATGGCGGCCTGATCGGCCGCCTGACGGCGGCCATCACGTGAGTGCGATCGTCGACATCATCGTGCCGGTGTTCGGCATGGTGCTGGTCGGCTGGGTGATCGGACGCACCAGGCTCCTGAGCGTGGAGGGGCTGCGCGGTTTCACGGCCGTGACCTTCTACGCCCTGTTCCCCGCGCTGCTCTTCCGATCCATGGCCAAGGTGCGGCTCGATACGCTCGAGCCCGACATCCTGCTCGCCTTCTTCGGCGCGGTCCTCGTGCTCTACGGGCTGCTGATGGGGCTGGGGCGCCTGCAGGGCATGAGCCTCGGCGACCGCTCGATGTTCGCGCTGAGCGGTGTCTTCTCGAACGGCGTCGGCATCGGCATCCCCTTCATCACCTATGCCTTCGGCGAGAAGGGGTTGGTGCCGCTGCTGATGATCATCAGCGTGCACTCGCTGATCCTGCTCACCTTCACCTGCTTCCTGATGGAAATGGAGGGAGACGGGGCGCGGCGCAGCAAGCTGCTCGGCCGGCTGGGCGGCGCGGCGCTCTCGATGCTGAAGCATCCGGTGATCCCGGCGATCTTCGCCGGGCTCCTGTGGGGCGTGCTGACGACGCACATCCCGGGCCTCGCCACGCCGGTGGTGATCGACCGCGTGCTGCAGGCGCTGGGCGCCGCGGCGCCGCCCTGCGGGTTGATCATGGTCGGCGCGTCGCTCGCCCATGTCGGCCTCAGGGGCCACTGGCAGTCGGCGGCGGTCGCCTCGGGCTTCAAGCTGATGGCGCTGCCGGTGCTGGTCTGGCTGATGGGAAGCTACGTCTTCCCGCTCGACCCGCTGTGGCTCACCGTGGCGACGCTGAATGCCGCCATGCCGGCCGGCGCCAACGTCTACCTGATCGGCCAGATGTACGGGATCGGCGTGGCGCGCGCGACCAACGCGGTGGTGATCTCGACGGCCGCCAGTGTGCTGACGCTGTCGATCGCGCTCTTGTTGCTCGGCGTGCAGACGCGCTAGGCTTTTTCCGACGGAGGGACCCGACATGGCCTACGAAACGGTGCAGGTTCACAAGCTGACCGGCGGCTGCGGCGCCGAGGTGCTGGGCGTCGATCTCAACGCCATGAGCAACCGCCAGTGGGACGAGGTGCAGCGCGCCTTCGTCGAGCACGGCGTCGTGTTCTTCCGCGACCAGAAGCTCACCCCCGAGCAGCACATCGCCTTCGCCCGGCGCTGGGGCCCGATCGACGTCAACCGCTTCTTCAAGGCGGCGCCCGGCTTTCCCGAGATCGCCGAGGTGCGCAAGGAGCCCGAGCAGAAAACCAACATCGGCGGCGGCTGGCACACCGACCACAGCTATGACTCCGAGCCCGCGATGGGCTCGATCCTGCTGGCGCGCGAGGTGCCGGAGGAGGGCGGCGACACGCTGTTCGCCAACATGTACCGCGCCTTCGAGACGCTCTCGCCCGGCCTGCAGCGCACGCTGGAAGGGATGCGCGCCGTCCATGGTTCGGCGCACATTTTCGGCAAGGGTGGCGTCAACGACCGCAATCCCGAGGGCGCCAGCCGCTACGGCAACCAGGAGCTGGTCGGCGCCGACGTCGTGCATCCCGTCGTGATCAAGCATCCGCTGAGCGGTCGCAAGGCGCTCTACGTCAACCGCGCGTTCACGCTGCAGTTCGAGGGCTGGACGCCGGAGGACAGCAAGCCGCTGCTCGACTACCTCTACCAGCACGCGGCGCGGCCGGAGTTCACCTGCCGCTTCCACTGGCGCGAAGGCTCGATCGCCTTCTGGGACAACCGCGCCACCTGGCACTACGCCGCCAACGACTATCAGGGCGAGCGGCGCCTGATGCACCGCATCACCGTCGCCGGCTGCGCGTTGCAGGCGGCGGCGGGAGCGGCGTAGCGTCTTAGGCTACTTGCGCAGCTTGATGGTCATCTCGGCGACGCCCATCGCGAGGTTGTAGCCCGCGTCCTGGACGATGCCCGAGGCGACCATGCCGATCTCGGCGTTCTGCCCGCCGTAGAGCCAGTTGCCGCCGGCCTGGCTGCCGGCCGCGGCCGTACCCTGCTCGCCGACATAGGTGCCGGCGATCTGGTCGGCCTTGCGGTCCGAGCCCAACGAATAGACGCGCCAGATCGTGTGCATCGCCTTGGTGTAGCCGATGTCGATGCCGACCTTGTTGATCGTGCCCTCGTACTGGGCGTGCGACACGCCATCCTTGCCGAGGAAGACGCAATCCATCTTCTTGCTCGAGGCCAGGATGTAGCCCGTGCCGGCCGCGATGTTGCAGGTCAGCGACCCGATGAAGATTCGCGAGTTGGCGTTGGTGGCGTTGAGCTGCTGCGGCGTCGCCTGGTCCATCGTGCAGGCGCCGGCCGAGAGGGCGAGGACGGCTGCCGCGGCAGCCTTGAAGAGGTCGTTCATTCGATACTCCTGGAGGGAAGACTACTTCTTGAGGGTGAGGCCGATCTCGGCGATGCCGTAGGCCAGGTTGTAGCCGACGTCCTTGTCGTCCTGCAGCTGGGTGGCCTGGATGACGATCTGCTTGTTGGCGCCGCCGTACAGCCAGTTGCCGCCGATGCTGGCGTCGGCCGAGATCGAGGCCTGCTCGCCGATGAAGTCGCCGGCCAGCACCTTCGGGTCCGTCGAGAGGTCGCCGCCGACCAGGCCGGCGAGCTGGTAGACCTTCCACACGAGGTGGGCGGACTTGGTGTGGCCGATGTCGAGGCCGAACTTGCGGATCTGGCCCTCGTAGGCCTGCTCGACGCCGTTCTTGGTCGTGTAGACGCAGCTCAGCTGCTTGGTCGACCCGAAGATGTAGCCGCTGCTGCCGCTGACGTTGCAGGTGAGTGCGCCGAGATAGACCTTCGAGTTGAAATTCTGCTTGTTCATCGTCGCGGCGCTGTCCTGGCCCGTCTGGCAACCGGCCGCGAGGCCGGCGACGAGAGTCATCGCGGCGATCGTCGAAAACTTGATCATGCATCCCCCTTAACGGACGGCCGCCCACAGGAGCGCCAGTCCCGACAAAGCCATTACGACGTCGAGCAGGCGCTGAAAAGTGGCGACGCTCAACCTGTCCACGATGGCGCGGGCGATGTAGGTCCCGACCATGACGGAGGAGCCGGAGATCAGGCCCTTCACGGCGATGTCGAGGGGGAGCGCTCCCAGCATCTGGAAGGTGATGCCCTTGCTGACGTAGAGGGCAAGCGAACCTGCCGCCTCAGTCGCGATGAAGGCGCCCTTCACGAGCCCGTGGGCGGCGAAGGTCGGCACGCTGAGCGGCCCGGTCGAGACCACGATGCCGGTGAGGAAGCCGATGACGGCGCCGGCCAGCGCCAGGCCGCCATAGCCCAGGCTCATGTTGCGCGCGGCCAGCCAGCGGCGGCCGGGGATCATCGCGAGGAAGAAGAGGCCGAGCGCGATGTCGACCGCGCGCTCGGGCAGGACGAGGAGGGTGCGGGCACCGAGTGCCGCGGCCGGGATGCCGCCCAGCGCATAGGCCGTCGTGGCGCGCCAGTCGATCTCGCGCCACCAGGCGGTGATCTTGGCGAAGTTCGACATCAGCGCCACCACCGCCATGATCGGCACCGCCTCGCGCGGCCCGAACACCAGGACCAGCACGGGCAGCAGGATGATGGTGGCACCGGTCCCGACGATGCCGCTCACCGTGCCGGCCACGAGGCCGACGGCGAGCACGAGGGCGTAGGTCAGCATCGCCTGCTCAAGTTCCCCCTGCTCAGGTCCCGTCGTGCGGCAGTTCGCGCGTGGGTGGCAGACTGGCTTCCCGGTACGGATTCCCCGGTGTCACGGCGAGCCTGGAGGTCTGCATGCAGGCGTTCCTCAAGTTCTTCGTAGCCTTCTTCGGCGCCGTCTGCGTCTTGATCGGCATTACCCATATCATACTGGGTCCGTCGGCTATTCCAGGGGCCATCGCGGTGAACGCGACCCTGGACAGCGAGGACCGGTTCTATGCGACGCTGTTCGTCGGCTTCGGCGCCGCCTTGGTCTGGTGCAGCCGCAATCTGCATGAACGGTCGCGGCCCTTCTTCTGGCTGCTGGTGGTGTTTTTCGCCGGCGGCGTCGCGCGGCTCGTATCGATGTCGCAAGCGGGGTTGCCGCATCCGCTCTTTCAGGTGCTGACCGTCGTCGAGCTGGCCCTTCCGATCGGCCTCTGGCTGCTGCATCGACGGGCGGTGCGAGCAGCCTAACCCGCTCAGTACCCGATGTTGGGCCGCAGCCACTTCTCCGCCTGCTCGATCGTGCAGCCGCGGCGCCTGGCATAGTCCTCGACCTGGTCCTTGCCGATGCGGGCGACGCCGAAATACTCCGCGTCGGGATGGGCGAAGTAGTAGCCCGACACCGCCGATGTCGGGATCATCGCGAAGCTTTCGGTCAGCGTGATGTTGGCGTTCTGGCCGGCGTTCAGCAGCCGGAACAATTCGGGCTTCTGGCTGTGGTCGGGGCAGGCCGGATAGCCCGGCGCCGGGCGGATGCCGCGATACTTCTCGCGCACCAGCTCCTCGTTGGAGAGCGCCTCGTCGGGCGCGTAGCCCCACAGGGTCTTGCGCACGCGCTCGTGCAGGCGCTCGGCGAAGGCCTCGGCGAGGCGGTCGGCCAGCGCCTTCAGCAGGATGTCCGAATAGTCGTCGTGGTCGGCGCGGAAGCGCGCGAGATGCTCCTCGATGCCGTGGCCCGCCGTGACGGCAAAGCCGCCGATCCAGTCGGCCTCGGGCGAGATGAAGTCGGCCAGGCACATGTTGGCGCGACCCGAGCGCTTCTCGATCTGCTGGCGCAGGAAATAGAGGCGCGACAGTTCCTTCGTCCGCGTCTCGTCGGTGAACAGGACCACGTCGTCGCCCTCGCGGCGGCACGGCCAGAAGGTGACGACGCCCTTGGCGGTCAGCCACTTCTCGCGCACTACGTGCTCCAGCATCTTGCGCGCATCGGCGTAGAGCTTCTTGGCGCTCTCGCCCACCACCTTGTCCTCGAGGATCGAGGGATAGGTGCCGGCGAGCTCCCAGGCGCGGAAGAACGGCGTCCAGTCGATGCGCTCGACCAGCTCGTGCAGCGGATACTCGGCGAAGACGCGCGTGCCGCTGACGGCGGGCTTGGGCGGCTGATAGGCCGACCAGTCGATCTCGAACGCGTTGGCGCGCGCCGCCTCGAGCGGCACGACCTTCTCCTTGCTGTTGCCGGCGCGCTCGACCCGGATCGCCTCGTACTCCGAGGCGACCTTGGCGGCGAAGTCGGCGGCCTGCTCGCCCGACTCAGAGACCAGCGCCTGGCAGACGCCGACGGCGCGCGAGGCGTCGAGCACGTGCACGGTGGTGCCCTCGTAGCGCGGCGCGATCCTGAGCGCGGTGTGGACCTTGGAGGTCGTGGCGCCGCCGATCAGCAGCGGCACCTTGAAGCCCTGCCGCGTCATCTCCTCGGCCACCGTCACCATCTCGTCGAGCGAGGGCGTGATCAGGCCGCTGAGCCCGATCATGTCGGCTTTGTTGTCGTTGGCCGACTTCAGGATGTCCTGGAACGGCACCATGACGCCGAGGTCGATGACCTCGAAGTTGTTGCACTGCAGGACCACGCCCACGATGTTCTTGCCGATGTCGTGGACGTCGCCCTTGACCGTCGCCATGACGATCTTGCCCTTGGAGCGCGAGCCTGCGCTCTTCTCCGCCTCGATGTAGGGCAGGAGATGCGCCACCGCCTTTTTCATGACGCGGGCGCTCTTCACGACCTGCGGCAGGAACATCTTGCCGGCGCCAAAGAGATCGCCGACCACGTTCATGCCGGCCATCAGCGGCCCCTCGATCACCTCGATCGGCCGCGCGATTGCCAAGCGCGCCTCCTCGGTGTCGGCGACCACGAACTGGTCCATGCCCTTGACCAGCGCATGCTCCAGCCGCTTCTCGACCGGCCAGCTCCGCCACTCGGCGTCCTGCGTCTCGGCGACCTCGCCGGTGCCCTTGTACTTGGGCGCCAGCTCGAGCATGCGCTCGGTGGCTTCTGGATTGCGGTTGAGGATCACGTCCTCGCAGGCATCGCGAAGCTCCTGCGGGATCTGGTCGTAGACCTCGAGCTGGCCCGCGTTGACGATGCCCATGTCCATGCCGGCCTGGATGGCGTGGTAGAGGAACACGGAGTGCATCGCCTTGCGCACCGGCTCGTTGCCGCGGAAGGCGAAGGAGAGGTTGGAGACGCCGCCGGAGATCTTGGCGCCGGGGCAGGCGGCCTTGATCTCGCGCGTCGCCTCGATGAAGTCGACGCCGTAGTTGTTGTGCTCCTCGATGCCGGTGGCGACCGCGAAGATGTTGGGGTCGAAGATGATGTCCTCGGCCGGGAAGCCGACCTGGTTCACCAGGATGTCGTAGGCGCGCTTGCAGATCTCGACCTTGCGCTCCTTGGTGTCGGCCTGGCCCTTCTCGTCGAACGCCATGACGACGACGGCGGCGCCGTAGCGGCGGACCTTGCGGGCATGGGCGATGAAGGGCTCGATGCCCTCCTTCATGGAAATCGAGTTCACGATCGGCTTGCCGGCGACGCACTTCAGGCCGGCCTCGATCACGCTCCACTTGGAGCTGTCGATCATGATCGGCACGCGGGCGATGTCGGGTTCGGCCGCGATCAGCTTGAGGAACGTGTCCATCGCCTTCTCGGCGTCGAGCAGGCCCTCGTCCATGTTGACGTCGATGATCTGCGCGCCCGATTCGACCTGCTGGCGCGCGACCTCGACCGCGGCGGTGTAGTCGCCCTCGAGCACCAGCTTCTTGAAGCGCGCCGAGCCGGTGACGTTGGTGCGCTCGCCGATGTTGATGAAGGTGGCGCGGCTCTCGGGCCTGTTCTCGGTATTCTCGACAATGCTCATCAGAAGAAACTCGCCGCTTCCATGCCAGAGAGACGCAGCGCCGGCGGCAGGACGTGCCAGGTGCGCGGCTTGATGCCCTTGACCGCCTCGGCGATCGCCTTGATGTGGCCCGGCGTGGTGCCGCAGCAGCCGCCGACCACGTTCAGCCAGCCGTTCTCGGCCCAGCCCTTGACCAGCTTGCCGGTCATCTCCGGCGGCTCGTCGTAGGCGCCGAGCTCGTTGGGCAGGCCGGCGTTGGGATAGACGCAGAGCATGCTGTCGACCTGCGGGTTCAGCGCCTGCACGTAGGGATGCAGCTCGGTCGCGCCGAAGCTGCAGTTCAGCCCCATCGTGATCGGCTTGGCGTGGCGCACCGAGTGCCAGAAGGCCTCGACGGTCTGGCCCGAGAGGTTGCGGCCGGCGAGGTCGGTCAGGGTCATCGAGACCATGACGGGCAGCACCTCGCCGCGCGCCTCGCCCGCCTCGTCGGCGGCGACGAGGGCGGCCTTGGCGTTCAGCGTGTCGAACACCGTCTCGACCAGGATGAAGTCGACGCCGCCGTCGAGCAGGCCATCGATCTGCTCGCGGTACATGTCCTTCACCTCGTCGAAGGTGACGGCGCGGTAGCCCGGATCGTTGACGTTGGGCGAGACCGACAGCGTCTTGTTGGTCGGCCCCAGCGCGCCCGCGACGAAGCGCGGCTTGGCCGGATCGCGCGCGGTCGCGGCGTCGGCGCACTTGCGGGTGAGCTGCGCCGCCGCGACGTTGATCTCGCGCGCCATGCCGGTGATGCCGTAGTCCGAGAGGCTGATCGAGTTCGAGTTGAACGTGTTGGTCGCCACGATGTCGGCGCCGGCATCGAGATAGGCGTTGCAGATCTCGCCGACCACGTCGGGGCGCGTCAGGTTCAGAAGGTCGTTGTTGCCCTTCTGGTCGTGGTTGAACGTGCGGCCGCCACGGAAGCCTTCCTCGTCGAGCTTGTAGCTCTGGATCATCGAGCCGTAGGGCCCGTCCTTCACGAGGATGCGCTCGCCGCCGATCTCGCGGAGCTGTTCGGCCTTTTCTTCCCTGGTCATCGCGGACGTACTCCCAGCAGATGGCAGATCGCGAACGTCAGGTCCGCGCGGTTCAGCGTATAGAAATGGAACTGGTCGACGCCCTCGGCATGAAGGCGGCGGCAGAGGTCGCCGGCCACGGTGGCGGCGATCATGCGGCGCGTCTCGACATCGTCCTCGAGGCCCTGGAAGAGTTCCTTGAGCCAGGCCGGGACCTTGGAGCCGCAGAGCGCGGCCATCTTCGAGATGCCCTGAAAATTGGAGACCGGCATGATGCCCGGCACCACCGGCACGCGAACGCCCGACGCCGCGGCATTGTCGCGGAAGCGCAGGAAGTCGTCGGGATCGAAGAAGAACTGGGTGATGCAGCGGTCGGCGCCGGCATCGACCTTGCGCTTCAGGTTCTCGAGGTCGGCCTTGGCATCGGCCGAATCCGGATGCGTCTCGGGATAACCCGCGACGCTGATCTGGAAGTCGCCGATCTTCTTCAGGCCCTTCACCAACGCGGCGGCGTTCTCATAGCCGCCGGGATGGACCGAATACTTGCCGCCCATGCCGCCCGGCGGATCGCCGCGCAGCGCCACGATGTGGCGGATGCCGGCATCCCAATAGGCGCGGGCGACGTCGTCGATCTCGCCCTGGGTGGCGGCGACGCAGGTGAGATGGGCAGCGGCGTCGATACCGGTGTCCTTCTTGAGCCGCGCCACCGTCTCGTGCGTGCGCTGGCGCGTCGAGCCGCCGGCGCCGTAGGTCACCGAGAAGAACGTCGGGTGCAGCGGCGTGAGGCGGTTCACCGTCTCCCACAGCGTACGCTCTGCCGCTTCGGTCTTGGGCGGCGAGAACTCGAAGGAGACCTTGAGCCGCTGCGGCGCGCGGGCGGGGAACTCGGACGCACCCGTGCTCGTGCCTGTGCTGAGCGGGCCGGTATCGGGACTCATCGTGAAACTCCGTGGGCAGCAGTGGCCGTGGACCGGACGGCAGCGCGGGTAGGGACCTCGCGCTCGCCGCGCCAGATGCCCGTCATCAGGCGGCGGCCGGGAAAGTGGATGGGCTCGAGCGGGTTGAGGCCGGCGCTTCGCAGCCAGCCCTGTACCTGGTTGTCGGCGAAGCCGAGATGGACGTGGGCGTGCTCGCGCTTCAGCTCGACGAGATCGTGCGGCGAGAAGTCGACGACCAGGACGGTGCCGCCCGGCTTCACCACGCGCGCGGCCTCCGACAGCGCGGCGGCGGGGTCGTCGGCGTAGTGCAGCACGTGATGGATGGTGACGACGTCGAAGCTGTCGGCCTCGAACGGGAGCGCATACATGTCACCCTGGCGGATGTCGGCATTGTCGATGCCGGCACGCGCGAGATTGGCGCGGGCCAGCGCCAGCATCTCGCGGCTCTGGTCGACGCCGATCGCCTGCTCGACCTTGGGCGCCAGCACCTCGAGCAGCCGGCCAGTGCCGGTGCCGATATCGAGCAGCCGTCGCGCGCCCAATGGCAGATGGTGTGCAAGGGCGCGCTCGATCTCGCGGTCGGCGACGTGCAGCGCCCTGAGCTCGTCCCAACGCTGGGCGTTGTCGCGGAAGAAGCGGACGGCCGCGGTCTGGCGGCGCTGCTGCAGGGCGTCGAGACGGGCACGGTCGGCGGCGATGCGGGGATGCTTGGGATCGAGGCGGCGCACGAACTCACGGACCAGGGCGGCCTCGTCGCCGCCGGTGGTGAGGCGGAAGCGTGTGAACTGGGCCTCGCGGAAGCGCTCGAGCAGGCGCGCCTCGACCAGCAGCTTCAGGTGGCGCGACACGCGCGGCTGGCTCTGTCCCAGCACGTGCACGTAATCGCTGACGGTCAGGTCCTCGCGGGCCGCCAGCGCCAAAATGCGCAGCCGCGTGTCTTCGGCGGCCGCACGAAGGAGGGTCAGAAGATGGTCCATGAGGAGAATGATATAAGCATATCTTTATGTATGCAATAGGGGATTGGGCGCTGCAACTTGTGGCTAACCGGCCACTAGGACAGGGCTTTTTCCCTATTCACTTCAAAGTGCAGCAATCGTGTGCAACACTCGGAACGAATGCGGCGACCCAACGCCGCTTCGCGCCTTTTGGCCCGGAGAAGCCGGGCCGGCGGGGATGGGGATCAGGGTTGCGTTCATGATCGACGGTGTGACGAAAGCCATTGCTGCCAGCATCCGTCGCTCGATGGTCGCTGTAGCCCTCGCCGGTACGGTGCTGGGCGGCTGCGCGACCGGAGATACGGGTGCTGCCGAGGTGTGGGATCCCATCGAGACCCCCAACCGCTTCATCTTCTCGATCAATCGTGCCGTCGACATCATCGCGCTCAGGCCACTGGCCGTGATGTACCGCGACCTGCTGCCCGAGCGGGCGCAGACCGGTGTGCGCAACGTGCTCGACAATCTCGGCGAGCCGGTCACGGCCATCAACGAGGTCTTCCAGGGCGATCCCAGCCGCGCCGCCACGACCATGGCGCGTTTCTTCGTCAACTCGACGATCGGCCTGGTCGGCATCTTCGACGTGGCGACGGCGCTCGGCCTCGAGCGCACCAAGGAGGATTTCGGCAAGACCATCGGCATGCGCGCCGGGGTCGAGCCGGAGAACGGCGGCTTCTATCTCATGCTGCCGGCGATCGGTCCGTCGAACGCGCGTGACGGCACCGGCCTGATGATGGACTACCTGGTCGATCCGTTCCGTATCCTGACGTTCAACCTCGCCGTCGACTGGGACTGGTACCAGCTCGGCCGCTACGGCATGAACGCGATCGACTACCGCTCGCGCACGATCTTCGCGCTCGACGACCTCGAGAAGAACAGCGTCGACTACTACGCCGCGCTGCGCTCGGCCTACACCCAGAACCGCGCCGAGCTGATCCGCCAGAAGCGCGAGAAGACCGACACCAAGGGTGAACTCGAGCGCCGCGACTCGCTGGCGCTGGCCCGCTAGGACCGGCCAGCGTCACCCTTCGGGCAACGCCTCCCGCCGGGGTGCGTTGATCGCAGGTCTGGGCTAGAAGACTTTCCCTCAATCCCTGCCATGGAGCGCACGGTGCCGCTGCTCGCCTCTCGTCGTGTCGTGTTCGGTCTCGCCGCCGCCGTCGCGGTCTCCTCGTTCGCACTGCCGGCGCTGGCCCAGGATCCCGCCAAGCTCGTCGAAGAGACAGCCGCCCAGGTGATCGACATCGTGAAGACCAAGACCGGCGCCGCCCGCCAGGCCGCGGTGCTGCAGGTGCTGCAGACCAAGTTCGACCTGCCCTACATGGGCCGCTCGGCGCTCGGCACCCACTGGAACCAGGCGACCGAGGAGCAGCGCACGCGCTTCCTGGCGGCCGTCGCCACCGCCGAGGCCCGCGCCTACAGCGAGCGTTTCGGTCAGTATGCCGGCCAGACCCTTACGGTCGGCAAGGTCGCCAACCGGGCCAACGGCGTCACCGTCGTCGACAGCCGCCTCAACCAGTCGACCGGGCAGCCGATCAAGCTCGAGTGGGAGGTCCGCGACGGCAAGATCACGGACGTGAAGGTCGAGGGCGTCAGCATGGTCATGACTAGACGTTCCGATTTCAATTCCTACATCCAGAACAACGGCGGCAAGGTCGATGCCCTTATCGCCGAAATGGAGAAGCGGGCCGCCACCCAATAGGCCCTGAATTGCGCCTGTAACGCCTTCGACGTACTCTCCCGGCAGGGAGGCGCGTCGAGCGCACCGCGGGCGTCGCAGGGGACGAAGGCGGAGCGAAGGAGAGCGCCATGGACAGCGCAATTGCCAAGAGCCAGGCCGAGCTGAGGTCGGTCGATCCGGTCTGGGACCGGATCCGTGAAGCGGCGCAAGCTGCGGCGGCCGCCGAGCCGGTGCTGGCCGGCACCCTGCACGCCACCATCCTCAGCCAGCCCCGCTTCGAGAGCGCGCTCAGCTACCACCTCGCGCGTCTCGCCGGAACGACCGAAGTGCCCGCCGCGCTGATCCGCCAGATCTTCGACGAGGCGCTGGGCGCCGACCCGTCGATCGGGCTCGCCGCACGCGCCGACATCATGGCCGTCGCCGAGCGCGACCCGGCCTGCACCTCGCATCTCGACCCGCTGCTCTGGTTCAAGGGCTACCATGCGCTGCAGACCTATCGCGCCGCGCACTGGCTCTGGCTGCAGGGCCGCCACTCGCTTGCGCACTTCCTGCAGAGCCGTGCCTCCTCGCTGTTCGGCCTCGACATCCATCCCGGCGCGGTGATCGGCAAGAGCATCTTCATCGACCACGGTACCGGCGTGGTGATCGGCGAGACCGCCGTCGTCGAGGACGGCGTCTCCATGCTGCACGGCGTGACGCTCGGCGGCACCGGCAAGGAACGCGGCGACCGCCACCCGAAGGTGCGGCGCGGCGTGCTGCTGGGCGCCGGCGCCAAGGTGCTGGGCAACATCGAGATCGGCGCCTGCGCCAAGATCGCGGCCGGTTCGGTCGTTCTCGATCCCGTGCCGGCCGGCTGCACCGCGGCCGGCGTGCCGGCGCGCATCATCGGCTGCGTCGACGTGCCGGAGCCGGCACTGTCGATGGACCAGCGGATCTGAACGGCGTGCCCGCCAAGTTCCGCGGCATCGCGCTTCATACCTGGACGGTCGACACGACTCCTCTCGACGCCGCGCTGGCGGCGGCGAAGGCGGGTGGCTGCGATGCGGTCGAGCTGCGCCGCATCGACTTCACGCGCAACGCCAACGCGCTCGATCTGGTGAAACAGAGCGGCCTGCCGGTCGCCTGCGTCGGCGTCGAGCCGGGCTGGATCTTCTCGTCGAAGGGCGAGGAGCAGGAGCGGCTGTTCGGCGTGTTCCGCGAGAGCTGCCAGGCGACCGTGGCGCTCGGCTGCCCGACCCTGATGAGCGCGATGGGACCAGGCAGTGCGAGCCTCGACGAGGCGGTGGCCAACATGCGTCGTGCCGGTGACATCGCGGGCGAGTTCGGCCTGAAGCTCGCGGTCGAGTACCAGTTCCTGCATCCCGTGATGAAGTCGCTCGACATCGTGCGTGACGCGGTGCGCAAGGCGGACTCGGGCAGCGTCGGCCTGCTGCTCGACGCCTACCACCTGCAGCGCGGCGGCCGGTCCGGTGGCGCCTTCGAGGACGTGCCTGCAGCGGAAATCTTCTACGTCCAGTTCAGCGACGTGCCCGACGCGCCGCCCAATGGACCACCGCCCGTCGACCGCCTGCCGCCGGGCAAGGGCGTGGCCGACTGGAGCGGGCTGCTGCGCGGGCTCGCGGCCAAGAACTACACCGGATACCTGAGCTACGAGGCGCCCAACCCGGCGCACTGGGCGCGTCCTGCCGCCGACGTCGCGCGTGAGGGTGCGGAGGCCATGCGGGCCGAGATCGGACACGCCTTCGGGCGCTGAAACCACGGGAGGCTTGGCCATGCCGGCTGGAAGGATCGCGCGATTCGGCCTGCTGATCGCGTTCGCCTCGGCGTTCGCCGCGCCGGTCACCCAGGCGCAAGTCCCGTCGAACGAGGAACTCGCCCGCCGCAGCCTGGAGCGCCGCGCCGTCGAGGCGGTGATCTGGGGCATGCCCATCGTGAACTACGACCTGATGTTCCAGGCGGCGATCCGGCAGGCCCGGATCGGCTTCAACGAGGTGGTCTACTGGTCGCGCCTGCTCGACTGGAAGAACCAGACGCTGACGCCCAATCCCGACTCGATCTACTTCATGCCCTTCATCAACACTAAGGAGGCGGGGCCGGTGGTGATCGAGATCCCGCCGGCCGACAGCGGCGTGATCAACGGCACGATCATGAACGTCTGGCAGGTGCCGCTCGAGGATGTCGGGCCGGCCGGCGTCGACAAGGGCAAGGGCGGCAAATACCTGGTGCTGCCGTCAGACTACAAGCAGAAGCCGCCGCCGGGCTACATCGTGCTGCCCTCCGATACCTGGCGCGGCTACGCGCTGCTGCGCTCGATCGTGAAGAGCGACAGCGCGGCCGACGTCGCCAAGGCGGTCGAGTACGGGCGGCGGATTAAGGTCTATCCGCTGTCGCAGGCCGCCAAGCCGCCGCCCACGAAGTTTGCCGACGCGGTCGACTCGGTGTTCGAGGGACGATCCCCTACGACGCGCGGTTCTTCCAGGCACTCGACCGGCAGGTCCAGGCCGAGCCGTGGCTGGTTCGCGACAAGGTGATGATCGACCAGCTGAAGTCGATCGGCATCGAGCGCGGAAAGCCTTTCATCGCCAACGAGAACAACCGGCCCGCTCTCGACGCCGCAGCCCGCGAGGCCGGTGCCTGGCTCGAGATGAAGTACGAGGAGGCGATGGCCACCGGCTACTTCGACGAGGCGAGCCGCTGGTCCATGCCGGCTTCGCCGGAGTACCTGGCCTCGGCGACGTCGAACTACACGCGCCCCGACAGCTATCCGGTCGACGACCGCGGCCTCGTCTTCTCGTTCGCCTTCTTCACGCTGAAGCATGTCGGCGCGGGGCAGTACTACCTGATGTCGATCAAGGACGCGCTCGGGCAGGACTTCGACGGTGCCAAGACCTACCGGCTCACCGTGCCGCCCAAGGCGCCGGTGAAGCAGTACTGGTCGGCGACGGCCTACGACCGCGAGACGCACGCGCTGATCCGCGAGGTGCCGCGGGCGAGCCGCTCCTCGCAGAACGCGGCCTTGCAGAAGAACGCCGACGGCTCGGTCGACCTCTGGTTCGGTCCGGCCGCCCCCGAGGGCAAGGAGTCCAACTGGGTGCCGACCAGGGCCGGCTCCCGCTTCGAGGTGCTGTTCCGCTTCTACGGGCCGGAGCAGGCCTTGTTCGACAAGACCTGGAAGCTGCCCGACATCGAGGAAGCGAAGTAGGCGCTAGCCCCGGACCAGCGGCTTGTACTTGATGCGGTGCGGCTGGTCGGCGTCGGTGCCGAGACGGCGGTGCCGGTCGGCCTCGTAGTCCTGGTAGTTGCCCTCGAACCACTCGACGTGGCTGTCGCCCTCGAAGGCCAGCATGTGGGTGGCGATGCGGTCGAGGAACCAGCGATCGTGGGAGATCACGACGGCGCAGCCGGCGAAGTCGGCGAGGCCTTCCTCGAGTGCGCGCAGCGTGTCGACGTCGAGGTCGTTGGTCGGCTCGTCGAGCAGCAGGACATTGGCGCCGCTCTTCAACATCTTGGCGAGGTTCACGCGGTTGCGCTCGCCGCCCGAAAGCTGGCCGACCTTCTTCTGCTGGTCGGCGCCCTTGAAGTTGAAGGAGCCGCAATAGGCGCGGCTCGAGACCTCGCGGCTGCCAAGCT